>NZ_JAUBPB010000093.1:0-21322 GCF_036700545.1 Microcoleus sp. SVA1B4 | reverse complement strand
TGCTCCTTCTATCAATGGCTAAGTTTTAGCTTTTGATTGACAAATAGCGCTCCTAGAAATAGGGGCGCTTTTTGTTTGGAGAAAATATTTTTATCGACCTGTTTCTGTTAAGAAACTAAGTGATATCAAGTCCGCTTGAGTATTTGTCATTCTGAGTCCTGAAGGAACTGAAGAATCTAGCCCTTTCGGCAACGCGCTGACTTCGTTGCGATTGACTCATGACAAGTAAGGAATGAGAATTAAATAACTTCCACTCTTGAAAGTGGGATGGGCGTCCCGCCCGTCCAAAAATGACGGGCGGGACGCCCATCCCACAATAACAATTAAAATTGTAAGTTATTTAATTCGCGATCCTAAGCGTTTGGAGTCAAGCGATCGCCCACACATGATATGAGCAACGGCTAAGCAAAAAACAGAATATCCAGAACCCCGCAGCAGTTACAGTGTTGCGGGACTCTAACGTGCGATCGCATTTTAGGTTGAATTAAGTTGATTTACTTAATAGCCGATCGCCCAATCTAAAATTTATCTAAAAATTAAAAGGTAAAAAATTAATTTTTTACCTTTTAACTCTCGATTTTGGATTAGCTGTTACTGAACAAACTTCTTGAATGCCAGAGTCACGTTGTGGCCGCCAAATCCAAAGGAATTCGACAGCGCCACATCAACTTTTAGATCGCGGCTTGTATGAGGAACATAGTCCAAATCGCACTCAGGATCGGGATTTTCCAGATTAATTGTCGGCGCGATTTTGTCATTGGCGATCGACATTACCGTCGCCACCGCCTCAATTCCCCCAGAACCGCCCAAAAGATGGCCGGTCATTGACTTGGTAGAACTAATTGCTACTTTGTAAGCATGGTCTCCCAAAGTCTTTTTAATCGCCTTGGTTTCCGTAGAATCGTTGGGAAGCGTGCTTGTGCCGTGAGCGTTGATATAGCTCACCATATCCGGCGTCAAACCCCCATCCTTGAGCGCTAAAGCCATTGCCCGCGACGCACCTTCCCCCCCCGGTACCGGAGAAGTCATGTGATACGCATCGCAAGTTAAACCGTAGCCGACGATTTCTGCGTAAATCTTCGCGCCACGCGCCAGAGCGTGTTCCATTTCTTCTAGAATCAGAATGCCAGCACCTTCGCCGACGACAAAACCATCACGATCGCGATCGAATGGACGGCAAGCATGAGTCGGGTCATCATTGCGAGTCGAAAGCGCCCTCGCCGCAGCAAAACCCGCCACGCACAAAGGTGTCACCGCAGCTTCCGTACCGCCGCAAATCATGGCTTGGGCGTAACCCCCCTGAACTAAGCGAAACGCATCGCCCACGGCATTTGACCCGGCAGCGCAGGCCGTCACCGTGCAAGAGTTTGGCCCCTTAGCACCCGTTTGAATCGCCGTCAGGCCCGCGGCCATATTCGCAATCATCATGGGAATCATAAACGGGCTGCACCGATCGGGGCCGCGATTCAGATAAATCTCTTGCTGATCTTCCAAAACCTTTAAGCCACCAATGCCAGTGCCAAGAATGACACCCACCTGTTCTGCGTTCAGGTCATTAATCTCCAACTTCGCATCAGCAAGAGCTTGTTTGCTCGCTGACACCCCAAATTGAGCAAAGCGATCCATCCGCTTTGCTTCCTTGCGCTCTAAATAGTCGTGTGGGTCGTAACCCTTCACCTCTGCGGCAAAGCGGCAGTCGTGCCGCGACGGGTCGAATAAGGTGATCGGGCCTATACCATTCTTGCCGGCAAGCAACCCGTCCCAATATTCGGACAAGGTATTGCCGATCGGTGTAATCGCGCCGAGACCCGTGATAACAACGCGCTTACGCTCTAAATTTGTCATGATTTCAGTTTCAAAAAATTAAACACCCAGAACGCAGAACAAAAGAGGAGTTTCCAGTTTTATAACTTCTCTCCTCTTAGGGGAAAAGACAGGTATTTTATGCTTTTGGAGCTGCAAGTTGGCTGCTGATGTAATCTACACAAGCTTGAACCGTAGTAATTCCTTCGGCTGCTTCGTCGGGAATTTCAATATCAAACTCTTCTTCCAAGGCCATTACCAGCTCTACTGTATCTAAGGAATCTGCTCCTAAATCATTAGCAAAGTTGGCTTCGGGCTTGACTTCGCTCAGCTCGACTTCCAGTTGCTCTTTCACAATTTTCTGGACTCTAGCAAAAATGTCGTCTTGGCTCATAACATCGTGTCCTCATTGGTTGCTGCGTATCTAATCTTATCCGAAAGGGGGATCTGCAGGACAAAGGCTGGCCGCTTTTCTAAGTGACACGGGCCAGGGACAATTGGGACACGGACGATCGCAACTCTAGGACTCAGGCAAAAAAAACCCAATACCCCAAAATAAATTATCTCGTTTAGCCACCTGATAACGTTGAGGAACCGGATTTTTGGTCGATGGTGCGTCAATCGATTTTAGATTTTAGATTTTAGATTTTAGATTGAAGCATTGACTCCACGGATAAATTCGGAGGGCAAGTTTCTCGGATACAGGTTTTTTATTTCTGGGTACTGAGTCTGCTTTCGGAATGAATCACGTGGCGGGTATCCTGGATGCTTGATTGTCAGTCATCAACTCAAAATGCTTGAGAAAAGCTGACAATTGGCTCTTAGCTAGGCGGTGATAGGTTAATTATAAAGAGGGAAAACTAAGCAGGAAGCCTCCCGACTTCGATCGCTCAAGTTTCTTTTCCCGAACCTTGTGTCCCCTGCAGAAACGATTATGCCATCCCCAAATCTCAAATATGCTTATTTTCCCGGTTGTGTCGCCCAAGGGGCCGCCCGCGAACTTTACCTGTCTACCCAAGCACTGACTCAAGCGTTGGGGATTGAACTGGTGGAACTAAAGAAAGCTTCCTGCTGCGGTTCTGGCACTTTCAAGGAAGATTCGCAGTTACTCGAAGATACTGTCAACGCCCGCAATATTGCTTTAGCCGAGGAACTTAATCTGCCTTTACTCACGCATTGCAGCACTTGTCAAGGGGTAATCGGTCATGTGGACGATCGCCTCAAGGAATCTCAGAAAACCGATCCCAACTACATAGAAAAAGTCAACGGTTTACTGGAAAAACAAGGCTGTTCGCCTTATCAAGGCAGTACCGAGGTGAAACATCTGTTGTGGGCGATCGTTGCAGATTACGGGCTCGACGAGGTGCAGAAGCGAGTCACCCGCAAGCTTTCGGGTTTGAAGTGCGCGTCTTTTTACGGGTGCTACCTGCTGCGAGCTCAGGATAAGCTGCTTTACGATGACCCGCACCAACCGGAATCGATGGAAAATGTGTTTCGGGCGATCGGGGCAACTCCGGTTTACTATCGAGGGCGGACGCAGTGCTGCGGCTGGCCGTTGGCGAGTTATGCCACTAACCAATCTTTTCAGATGGCAGGCAAACATATTCAAGATGCTCTTGACAATGGCGCTGATTGTATGGTAACGCCTTGTCCGCTTTGTCACTTGAATTTGGATTCGCGACAGCCGGAGGTGGAAAAAGTAATCGGGCGCAAATTGGGTTTGCCGGTGCTGCATTTACCGCAATTGGTGGCTTTGGCTTTGGGTGTGGAACCGAAAAAACTAGGACTCGATCGACATATTGTTTCAACTAAGCCCGTGTTAGAAAAATTAGGCTTTTAGTCGATCGATTTGCACAGATTTGTAGTAAAGAAGTCCGTCCTTGATAACTCCCCTCTAACCACAGACGTGCTCAGTAGGAACCTACTTTGATAAGACTCTCCGCGTGAATAACTGTGAAGTTTTGTCGCTTTTTCGCGAAGTGCTTCCAGGCACTGCGGTAGACTAACCTTTAATTCTCTGTGCAGGCTATAGCGGTGGCACCTCGCCGTCAAATCTGTTCACTCGCAGAGGCAGCAAATTTTTAGTGACTCGTTGGGAGCCTTTATTCAATGTCTCATTCAGTCAAAATTTACGATACTTGCATCGGCTGCACTCAATGCGTCCGCGCTTGTCCGACTGACGTTTTGGAGATGGTCCCCTGGGATGGCTGCAAAGCAGCTCAGATTGCCTCATCTCCCCGCACCGAAGACTGTGTAGGCTGCAAGCGGTGCGAAACTGCTTGTCCCACCGATTTTCTGAGCATCCGGGTTTACCTGGGAGCAGAAACCACTCGCAGTATGGGTCTAGCCTACTAAATATCGATCGACACGCCGATCGAATTACGGGCACAAAAGAGGGGGCAATTTAATCGCCCCCTCTTTTTTTGTCGCGGAATCTGCATTCGGGCCCCGAACAAGGTAAAAATGATAAAACGTGAGTTTTATTGCGATCGCTAAGCAGGAGTAGTACGTTAAATGTGCGGAATCGTTGGCTATATCGGCACGCAAGCAGCAAGCGAGATTTTGCTAGCAGGATTAGAGAAACTAGAATACCGGGGCTACGATTCAGCGGGCCTCGCTACCATCTCCGAAGGAGAAATTACCTGCATCCGAGCAAAGGGCAAATTGCACAACCTCCGGGAAAAGTTAGCAGAGATAGACTCTCTGGCTCCCATCGGCATCGGACACACCCGCTGGGCAACTCACGGCAAACCAGAAGAATATAACGCTCACCCTCACCTAGATAATAGCGGGCGAATTGCGGTAGTTCAAAATGGAATTGTCGAAAATTATCGCGAGTTGCGGGAAGAATTGAAAGCAAAGGGACATAAATTTGTCTCCGATACCGATACAGAAGTTATTCCTCATTTAATAGCTGAATTTTTGAAAGAAGCAAGAAGGGAGAAAGAAGAAGAAAAAAATAAAAAAACAGAAAAAATTGCTGATTTATCGTTTTTGGAAACGGTTTTAAAGGCGGTAAATAAATTAGAAGGAGCTTTTGCGATCGCCGTTATCTGTGCAGATTTTCCAGAGGAAATAATTGTCGCCAGACAGCAAGCTCCTTTGGTGATTGGGTTTGGTGCTGGTGAATTTTTCTGCGCTTCCGACACGCCGGCCTTAGTATCTCACACCCGCACTGTTTTGTCCTTAGAAAATGGCGAATTGGCAAGGCTAACTTCGATGGGAGTGGAAGTTTACAGCTTTGCAGGAGAAAGGCTGAAAAAAAGCCCGCGCATCCTTGGTTGGAGTCCGGTTTTAGTCGAAAAACAAGGCTTCAAACACTTCATGCACAAGGAGATTTATGAACAGCCAGCCGTAGTCCGAGCTTGTTTGGAGGCTTATTTAGACAGCGATTGGCAGCCGGAAAATTCCCGCTCTCCCATCAATCTCAACTTGCCCAAGGAACTTTGCGCCGATGTCGAGCAAATTTCAATTCTCGCCTGCGGAACGAGCTGGCACGCCTCGCTAATTGGCAAATATTTGTTGGAACAATTAGCTAATATTCCCACTGCCGTGCAGTACGCTTCTGAGTACCGCTACGCACCGGCACCGCTGACAGCAAATACTTTAACTATTGGGGTAACTCAGTCGGGAGAAACGGCGGACACGCTGGCTGCTTTGGGGATGGAACAGCAGCGCCGCGCTGGTTTTACTGATAAATTCCGGGCGAGAATGTTAGGCATTACTAACAGAACCGAAAGTTCGATCGCCCACATGATGCCGCACGTAATCAACACCCACGCTGGTATAGAAATCGGCGTTGCTGCCACTAAAACTTTTGTCACTCAGTTGATGGCATTCTATTTCTTAGCTTTGGATTTGGCGCACCAGCGGCAAACAATCAGCACTGAGAGATTGGCAGAAATTATTACTGGCTTACGCCAGTTGCCGGCGGAAATTGAGAAGTTTTTGGAGATTCAAGAACAGTATGTGGAGGAATTGTCCCACCAGTTTACAGACACCCAAGATTTTATTTTTTTGGGGCGGGGAATTAATTTTCCGATTGCTTTGGAAGGGGCGCTGAAACTGAAGGAAATTAGCTACATTCACGCCGAAGGATATCCCGCCGGAGAGATGAAACACGGCCCGATCGCGCTTTTGGATGCGAAAGTGCCTGTAGTGGCGATCGCCATGCCCGGAAGCGTGTACGAAAAGGTGCTTTCCAACGCTCAGGAAGCGAAGGCCCGCGACGCCCGTTTAATTGGCGTGACGCCGAAGCAAGGTGTGGCGGAAGCCGATATTTTTGACCACATTTTGCCAGTGCCTTTGGTGGATGAATTGTTGTCGCCGATTGTGACAGTGATTCCGTTGCAATTGTTGGCTTATCACATTGCGGCGCGTCGAGGTTTGGATGTGGATCAGCCGCGCAATTTGGCCAAGTCGGTGACGGTGGAGTAAAGGAAGTCAGTAGTCATTAGTCAGTAGTCATTAGTCAGTAGTCATTAGTCAGTAGTTGGTTGTTGGTTGTTGGTTGTTCGTTCTAATAACCAATAACCAATAACCAATAACCTATGCGCGATGCGCGATGCGCGATGCCCGATCGCCTATTCCCTCTGACTGACTCCGCAAATTGCGGCTAACAGCAACCAGCTTGTAGTATTGACTCGGAAATCAAACAGCGTCACATCTACAGTGTTAAAAAGCGTACAGGCGGCGAAGGCTAATAAATAACTGAAAAAAATTAGGCGATCGCCTGAATTTTCCTGTTGACAATTCACCCGATTCGTGCTGTGTAAAATAGAATTTTTCTCAGTTTCCTCTGCGTCTATTTTTTCCTGCTTAATATCCCCAGGAAAATGCGGCCAATTTGCCAGCAGCAAAACACCCCTAGCCAAAACCCAGCCAACTAAACCAAACAACAAAAGCGTTGCCGGTATCCCTGTTTCCGCAGTCAACATCAGTATCAAACTGTGAGGATGACCGAGCCATTCTTGCATCTGAGCTTGGTAGAGAGGCGTAAAATTTCGCAATCCCCAACCCGTCCAAGGGCGCTGCTGAGTCATCGACCAAGCAAATTCCCACTGAGTAGTTCTCAAAGTAGCTGTCGGCCGATTTGGGAACATCTCGTCGGTGAGTCTAGCCCAAAAGAAAGCAGGGACAATTCTTCGCAAATACTGCCGTAAAGGTTCGGGCCCAAAGGCAGACAAAAAAACTGTGCTAGCTACACTAAAAACCGCAGCTAATAATTTTTTATAACCCGCATAAAGTGCAAAAGCCACAACGGCCAAAACTGCCAGCCCCCAAGCATTGCGAGAATTAGTAAAAATCAAAGCAACACCATTTCCAATCGCTGCAAAACTTAAAAATAGGAATCGGTAACTGGGAATTGGGAATTGGGCATTGGGAATTGGTAATTGGTAATTGGTAATTGGTGACAACTGACAACTGACTTCTTCCATCCACAGTCCCAGTGCTAAAATAAAAGCAATTGTCAGATAGCAAGCTAAAATATTAGCGTACATAAATACAGAAGCCATACGGCCGGGGGGATTGCCTTGGGGTTCGAGTACCCAGCCAAAAACCGGCTGCAATTGATCGATGCCGCTCCAGCCTAAAAATTGTTGTCCCAGACCTAAAATTATCACGGGAATTGAACTAATTACAATCACCCAAGACAATTGCCGCAATTGAGGCAGAGTTTTAATTAAACTGCTGAAAATGGCAAACAATATAAAGAACGGCAAGAAATTGTACAACCCTATAAAAGCCTCGATGCGGTTGTGGGCAAAAACGGCTGTGATGACTAGCAGCGCGCTCAGAATTGCGAATCCTCGATTCAACGGGCGGCGACTAATTTCACGGAACTTTTGCTTGCAAGTGCCGGCCAATCCCAGGAATAAACCTAAAGCTCCCAAAATCGGAATTAAGGGAAAAATCAGCATCCCCACTTGGGCGAAATTCCAAGGGATTTGCAGGCGGGGATCTGGATGTTTTTGGAGGCGAGACTTGAGATTTTCTGCTGTCTGTTTGGCCGCTAATTTCAACCGATTTTTGATATTCACCCACACTCCCAATCTCAAATCTAAAATCTACAATCTACCATCGTTAAGCTAGTTCCCAAACGCATTCCGATCGCGTTAATCGAATTTGAGCTAGGGCAAAAATGGTCGGGATAATGCGGCCGTAGTTCGTGGAAATAGATCGCCAACCCAAATCCGCTAAAAACCAAGTCCACATCACCGGGCCTACCAACGAAAATACGCTCCGCGTCGCACCGTAACGAGCGGCACTCACAGCCATACCGCGCCGCGCCGCCTGAATTGCGACATAATTTTGAAACTGGGTTGCTGCAGTTGCAGTGCCTGCAAGCACTCCTTGTTTTGCCATTTGATAGGTGGCAAAATGCAGCGCAAATTGATTGGCCATTAGTTTGAGCAGCATTGGTTTTAAGATGGAACTAACAGCTAAAGCGCTGCCCCCTTTGAACAGTAAACCCAGCGGGTCTTTTTCAGCAGTAATTGGCAGGGGTTCTGAGAGTTTAGAATCAACGATCGCTCGCTGTACGCGCAGTGTCAGCGCTTGCTGTTCGTCTGCTGGTAAACGCTTCCACGCGCGGCCCATTAAGTGCAGAAATACTTCTGCCTCTAAGTCGGTGGTTGACAACTGTCTGGGATAAGGGATTTTGAGATAGCGACAAACTTGAATTAGTGCTTGTCTGTAAGTTACTTGTTGGGTTCGCCCTCTGAGTACCGTCAACCCGTCGGCTGCAAGATAGCGAAACCGCTGTTCTACGGCGTCGAGCCATGCTTCGCGATCGCGACTTTGTACATCTATCGGTGCGGGGGTTTGCACGTAATCTAAAGGGTTAAACTTGCGGCTGAACAGAAGTTCTGTTAGTTGCTGCAATTCTTCTTCTGTTGTTAATTCGAGTGCTGCTCTGAGTTCGTCCAAAATTTTGCCCTCCCGTATACGATTTTAGATTTTAGATTTTAGATTTTAGATTTTAGATTGCTGCTGGTTGACAACCCGTGGGATTTAGGATTTACCTACAGTGGCATTTTTTATGGGGTCTTAATCATGGATTCGTGCTGTCCATTATTCTACTACCTGGCGCAGGACGATCGGCAGGATTTGCACAGAAGATCCGACTGCTAGAAGCTATAACCTCAGCAGCTACATCGATCTGCGGACGCGCATCTAAATTTTACAGTCAAGTTTGGTGTCCCGCCGCTCCTAAAAATACAATTTAGATGCCCAACAGCCAACCCGGAACCCCTCGGTACGTCTGCAACCCCGCAGCTTGAGGAGTCAAACCGTCGCCATGAACGCCCACTATTTTATTCGCTATAAACAAAAGAAAAATAATTTAGTGTAGTTCTGTTCAAAAATGTCAGTTAATCCTATAATGAGTTTGGTTTTTTTAGAACAAAGTAAATGATGTCTTCTTCTGTCGCACCGTCTTTTTTGCAGGGATATTGGCAAGATACTTTCAATCTCAAGCAGCATCTACAGGATTTTTTAAATTTAGATTTAGAAACAATTGAACAAGAGCTCGCTGTCGGTCAACAATCCCTAAAAGAAATAGGCCATCGGGATTTTGATTGGGAAAAAGCTAGCGAGTTTTATCGCGATCGAGTCGGCCAAGCTTACCTATTTGACCTCGGAGCTTGGCATATGTCCAATCAGGATTACATAGGAGGCACTTTAACATTAATATCAGATATGGCTGCCGGTCGAGTTTTAGATTTTGGCGGCGGTATTGGCACTCATGCTATTGCAGCAGCTCTTTGTCCTCAAGTAGAACAAGTAGTCTATTGCGATCTTAACCCCATAAATTGCAATTTTGTTCAAAGCCGAGCTGCTAAGTTAGGATTGAGTGAGAAAATTTCCTGTTGTCTGGAAGTATCGCCGACGGAAGTTTTCGATTCGATTATTTGTTTTGATGTAATGGAACATTTACTAAAGCCAAGTCAGCAATTGATGGATTTTCACAAAATGCTGGCTCCGTCAGGGAAGATTATCCTTAACTGGTATTTCTTTAAAGGTTTTAATCAAGAATTTCCTTTTCATTTAGAAGATAAGCAAGAGATGAACACATTTTTTACTAAACTTCAGTCTAATTTTATGGAGGTTTTTCATCCTCATTTAATCACCGCTCGTTGCTATCGCAAATTAACTGCAAGTTAAGAAATCATCTTAAGGCTTATTTCCTAGAAAAAGTCCGGTAAGTAATGTATCTGAAAGTCCAATTATGTTCGATGTTGCGGTGATTGGTGCGGGTATGGCGGGGCTCAGTTGCGCTCAACGGTTGCGTCAAGCTGGTTATTCTGTGGCTGTTGTTGAGAAATCTCGCGGCGCGGGGGGACGTGTTGCTACCCGCCGCGTACAGGGTGCTAGGGCCGATCACGGGGCGCGGTATCTGGAACCGCAGGGGGATGCGGTGCAGGGGTTAATTGAGGTTTTGGTCGATCGCCGCATCCTCAAACTCTGGACTGATACTGTCTGCGAATTCAGGCAGGGAAAACTTTCTGCTATTGCTAGTTGTTGTTATGTCGCACCTGCGGGTATGAATGCTGTCGGTAAGTATTTGGCCCAGGATTTAGAGATTTGGTTTGGCCGCCGCGTACAAGCTATTTCTACTACAGATAACCAAATGTGGCATCTTTCCCTAGAAGTCACTGACAGCAATTTAGAGATACCTCAAGAATTGATTGCTAAGGCTGTGGTTGTGGCAATTCCGGCACCTCAAGCTTTAATGTTTTTGGATGCGGAAATCGGTTTGTCGCAGGCTTTTCTTGACAAATTGCGTTCTGTGGAGTACGACCCTTGCATTACGGTTATGGCTGGCTATCCTGTGGCAAAACAGCAAGATTTAAGTAGTCTAAATCCGCAGTGGAAATCTGTTTCTTTTGCCGATAATTCTGATTTAGCTTGGGTTGGTTTGGACAGCAGCAAGCGACTAGATCCGCCGCAGCCGGTGTTTGTGGTTCACAGCAGCGCAAATTTTGCAGAACGCCATCTAGAATCGGCCGATTTGCCAACAGTCGGTCAAGAATTGCTCGATCGCACTTCTGAATATTTAATCCCTTGGCTGAAACAGCCGGAATGGTTGCAGGTTCACCGCTGGCGCTATGCTTTTTGTCGAAATCCTTTGCCTGTTTCTTGTTTGGCGGCTGGGGGGAATTTGCCGCTGGTTTGTGCGGGGGATTTGTGCGGGGAAGGTCAAATAGAGGGTGCTTTGCGATCGGGTTGGGCGGCAGCTAATTGGGTGAATTCTCAGTTGCAGGATTTGCCGTTAGATTCAAGCCTAAATTGGTAATATGGCTACAATTAAGGTATCAATTTTGCCTCTAACGCTATGATTGCCATCCCGTCTGGGTTTAGCCCCGAAGATTACCTTGCCCTCGAACATGATAATACCGTCCGGCATGAATAACGGATGTCAGGAAGAAGGGATAAGGAAGTTCGGCAACGGATTCGCTCGACGGATGTAACGGATGTAACTGAGATATTGCACCATTCTCAATTACTTTTTTAGGAACAGGCATCTTGCCTGTTCCACAAGAAAACTCATTCTTTGTGGAACGCGCATCTTGCCCGTTCTTGACAATGGTGCAAGATATCAGATGTAACGGATGTCAGGAAAAAGGAAGAGGGAAAAAGGAAGAAGGGAGATGCAATTAAAGCAATGTTTTTAGCAGTTAAGAACGTCGCCGGGAATCGGGCGCGGTTGCTACTTCTTCCTTCTGGGTTTGGCTAGAGTTATGAAAAATTCATCGAACGACCTACATCGAACGACCTACAAAAAAATGGAAAAATGGTGTAAAGTCCCATTTTTCCAAATTGTTACTTTTGTGCTGTTTCCTGTTGTTGTAAGTCTTGTTCTTGCATCTGCAATAACTCGGGAACTGTTACGAAACTGTACCCTTCATTTCTCAATCGAGCAATAATATCAGGCAAAGCTTTTACAGTTCTTGCTCGATTGCCGCCGCCGTCGTGCATCAGCACAATGCCGCCGGAATTTGCCTGCCTCATCACGTTGTCTATCAAAGATTCCGTAAGGGTGCGCCAATCAAAAGAATCAGCAGACCACATCACAACTGCATAATTTTTCTTTTGAGCATAAGCTGTCAATCCATTGTTTAAAATGCCTCCTGGCGGGCGGAACATCGATGTTTGGATGCCGGTCAAGTCCTGAATTAAGGATGAAGTGCGATCGATCTCGCGAGCGGCACCGTCTTCGTTATACTGAAGGTATTGATGGTTCCAAGTGTGATTGCCGATCGCGTGACCGGCTTGTGCAACCTGTTGGCCTATTTCGGGAGAATTTTTCAGGTATTTTCCTACCCAGAAGAATGTAGCCTTAATATTATTTTCCTTGAGAATATCTAGGATTTGTGTAGTTGTTTTCGGCCAGGGGCCGTCGTCAAATGTCAGGGCGATCGCCTTGCGCTGGGAGTCGAGTTTCGCGTGACGAAGGGTTGTACCTTGAAACTGATCCGGTACGGCTGATTGAAATCGGATAGCCTGCACTTGGGCTAGAGCCTGTTGGGAAAATTCTACTCGATTGGCGATCGCCTCGGAGAACTTATTAATATTGGACATCGGCGGTTGTTCTTGCGACTGGGATACGGCCAAGACTTGCGCCTGAATCGGTTGCAAGGGCTGATTGGCCCGCAAGTTAATCGGCCATGTCACACCCAGCAAAAAACTTCCTGTTGCTGCCATAAAAGCAACTATTAAAGTTTTTCGCCGCCTCCACAGCAGTTTCAATTTTGTCACGTCGTTCTCTCCTTCACACCTTGTACAGTTAATTTGAGATTTTATGTTGATATCAAGTTAATCCACTTAAGAGGATAATCTTAAATTGGACAGTCAGTAAAAATGCTACTGGAAATAACCGATCGTGGGGAAGTCCGTCAGGATAAAAAAATTTAAGGTTTGTGCGCCAGAAATCCCCTAACCCATGAAAACGCGGGATGGTGAACTTTTCCCCGGCCAGGGGGACGGCGCTCTCGGATTAATGGCACGATATTCTTAGGGACTCAGGCAGCATCGGCCCGCGTCTCTACCTGACACTGCAAATTGGTTTAACCTGAGATGTGGCACTATTGTCAATAAGCTGTTTAGGAACAGGCAAGATGCCTGTTCCACAAGAAAATATAGGCGTTGCTGATTTACGGTATGAAAGGCTAAAAATCCAAGTCATAGAAACTGGTATTCACAAAGCTTCTGGATTTTCAACTTATTTTTTTCATACCCTGATTAAGCAACACCGAAAATCTACTCTTTGTGGAACAGGCATCTTGCCTGTTCTTGAGAATAGTGCAAGATGTGAGGTTAACCGCATTTGATATGAGGGCGATCGCCCGCCCGCCACTCCTAAAATTAATTTTTAGGGCCGGTTCTCTCTTTGTACAAGCCGACAATCCGATCGATAACTTCAGCAACAGTCAGATTGTCTGTTTGAATTTCCACAGCATCTGCCGCTTTACGCAAAGGTGCAACCTCGCGGGTGCTGTCTTTTTCGTCCCGCAAGGCGATGTCTTGTTCCAATTGGGCCAAGCTAATATTAGCCCGATCGCTATCTTTAAGTTCTAACAGCCGCCGGCGCGATCGTTCTTGTACCGAAGCCGTCAAAAAAATCTTCAGTTCCGCATCGGGAAACACGTTAGTGCCGATATCGCGGCCTTCTGCTATAATTCCGCCTTTTGTGCCACACCGCCGCTGTTCCTCCAGCAGAAACTGTCGCACGGCGGGAATTGCCGCCATTTCCGAGACGCGGGATGTCACTTCCAAACTGCGAATTGCCTCGGTTACGTCTTCACCGTTAATCTTCAACATCTTTGATGCGGGATCGAGGTTGTATTCCAAATAACTGGAACTGATTAATTCGGCGATCGCACATTCGTCGGAAATCGGCGTGTCTGTTTTCAATGCTAGCCAAGTCAGGGCCCGATACATCGCGCCGGTATCCAGATAAAACAAGTTCAAAGCTGTTGCTGCAAGGCGAGTTACGGTAGATTTGCCTGCCCCTGCCGGGCCGTCGATCGCCACAATGGGCCGACGATTCCTGAGAATTATATTGTCAATCAAACGAGTAGAGCCAACTCTGGCGGCCACGGCTAAAAGTCCCGCTGTTTCCACAACCTGCAACGGCGTCAAAGTGTCGGGCTCGACGAGTTCGGCGTATTCGAGCTTGACTGCGGGTTCTTCTGCGACTGCTGCGCGGGCGGCAGCGAGTGCGGCTGCTGCGGTGCGGTCGCCTGAAGAAAAAGTTTTCGAGGCTTGTTGCAGGGCGCGGTAGAGTACGGAGGCTTGCTGTTTTTGCTCTGCTGTTAAATACTGATTGCGAGAACTCATTGCCAGTCCCGACTCTTCGCGGACGATCGGACAAGCGACAATCTCTACAGCCAAGTTAAAATCAAAGACCAGCTTCCGAATAATTGCTAGCTGCTGGGCGTCTTTTTGACCGAAATAAGCTTTTGTCGGCTGCACCAGACTCAAAAGTTTAGTAACAATTGCCGCGACGCCTTGAAAATGACCGGGCCTTGCTTTACCGCACAAAACCGATGTCATCGCCGGCGGCGGGACTACTTGAGTTAAGGATGAAAGGTGAATCTCTATCTGTTTTTGGGCGGTTTGCTGTGTTTCTGTGCGCGCGGCGAAGCTATCCCGTAGGGAATCGACTGCTTGATGGCCGAACATTTCCGTTGCTGAGGGAGCAAATATGACATCAACCCCAGCTTGTTCGCACAACAGCCGGTCTTGCTCGAAATTCCGAGGATAATCTTGAAAATCTTCTGTCGGCCCAAATTGCAGCGGGTTGACAAAAATGCTGACCAGGGCGATCGCATTTTCTTGCCTTGCCCGCTGGATCAAGCTCAGATGCCCTGCGTGCAAAGCTCCCATCGTCGGCACCAAACCGACTGTCAAATGAGGTGCAGCAGACTTTTGTAAATTTAAGTAGCAGCGAAGTGCTGCAATGGTAGTAAACAGGCGCACCGGTAGAATCTCCTGAAGGCATTCGGCAGAATGCAGAGTTTATTTGTCTGAATTTGTTCGAGTTGAAATCTTACATCATCCTCAAGAACAGGCAAGATGCCTGTTCCACAAAGAATGGTGCAAGATGTCAGTTTTATCTCACATCTTGCACCATTCTCAATTACTTGTTTAGGAACAGGCAAGATGCCTGTTCCACAAGAAAACTCATTCTTTGTGGAACGGGCATCTTGCCCGTTGTTGACAATGGTACAAGATGTCAGTTTTATTCTACTTTCTGCCTTCTACACTGCGGATAAGTTTTGTATTCTGCCTTAGACTACCGTTCAGCGTCCACCAGTTGTTTGCTGCGGCGGTTCGATCACTTCGATTTCGACTCTCGCAACGCCACTGCTGATCATTCCTAGCACGTTGGCGGCGCCTGCGGACAAGTCAATGAGCCGATCGCCCACATAGGGGCCGCGGTCATTAATGCGGACGACTACAGTGCGGCCGTTGTCGAGATTTCTCACCATGACTCTCGTTCCAAAAGGCAAATTTGGGTGGGCTGCGGTCATATCATTTTGGTTGAAACGCTCGCCGCTGGCGCTGAGGTTGCCGTCAAATCCCGGGCCGTACCAGGAAGCCCAGCCGCTAAGCCGCACTTGAACTGGGCCCAGAGACAGCACGGAGCGTTCTGGTTGGGGTTTGCCTGCGACTTCTTCCAGGGGTGGGGCGTTGCCCAGAAGTCGCCGGAGGCGATTGGTTGCTTGCAGGGCGTCTCGGCTAAAGTTGCTGGTGGTGTCGGGGAGGATGGTTTCGGCGTTGATGTTTACCAACTCCTCGCCGTTTGCCTGGATAATGTAGCGATCGCCTTTTTCCCACTTAACGGTAATGCTGTTGGGATCGATGTTGTTGCGGGCTAGCTGATTGAGTCTTGCTGCTAAGCTTGATGCCCGCCAAACTGGATCGGGTTCTTGGTTGCTAGAGTTGCTGGCAATGTTTCCGACTTTGGGATTTTCTCTTGCGCCCGCTACTTTTGACGGACTGCTAGCACCGACTTGGCTGTTGCCAGTTTCTCCCAAAGGGGTGTTTGTTTCCGGATTGGCGTTCAGAAAGGTGATGACTGGAATGTTTCGCACGTAGACTGTCGCTGCTTGTCGCCCGCCTAAGTCGTGGGGCTGAATTTTGGCGATCGAGTCTCGGGCAATTTCAGCTCTTGCTTGATACTGATACTGTCCGACTTTTTGCGCTTCGACCCGAGTAGCGTTTAACTGCTGGGACGGTTGGGTGGCAATTACTTGCTCGGAAACCTGAGAGTTTTGGTTGTCGGCACCTGTTGCTTGTGCGTGACAAGAGGATGCCGTTCCTACCATAGGAACTAACAGGACAGCGAGTAGACCACCAACAAATTTTTCCTTCATACGTCCATTTTTGTGAATAGCCATTGCCAACCGAGATTGGAGGATTGGCCATTTGGCGGCAGGCGTCAAGGATTTCTCTCTTGCCCTTCGCCATTCCCCCGTGAGTCAAAGCAAAGTATCCGGGTGCATTTTTGCTTTAATGCTTCTACCCCCAAAAAAATTGGCGGAAACTTCCCTGACACTTGACAACTCATACTCGATTCGCAATTTGTGTTTTGTTCACGAACTGCAACAGACTACCACAAACTTTTGTGCTTGGGGATCGCTGGGATCGCGATTTTCACCAAATCTTCATCAAATCTTCTCAAAACCCTCTATCATAAAATCCTTTAGTTCCAAGGCTTACAGCCGTTTCAGCCATTACGGAAAAATTTACAAAAATTTACAAAAATTTATTGTCTTTTGTGGGCTGCCGAATGGCTAGTCTTAAAAAAGCTGTTTGTCAACTGTTATGGGATTGACACTCCCCTGGCTAAAGCCGAGGGGATTCTTGATTCGCAGAATCGACTTGCCGATGCAGAATTACTTCAACATCGGTAGCGGTCAATTCTCCACAAGCGTTCGGATCTCTGATCCAAGTTCCGGTGTGCCCCACCGTACTCAATCCCCGACTTAGGATATTTTTAGCAGCGTTCCAATCGCGATCTAACACGCATCCGCACCGACAAGCGTGGGTTCGCGTTGATAGATTTTTCTTAACAACTGTCCCGCAGCTAGAGCATTCTTGACTGGTTCCGTTAGCTGGTACGGCAATCGTAATTCTTCCGAAGGCTTTGCCGAAATATTCCAACCATACTCGGAACATATACCAAGATGCGTCGTTAATCGATTTTGCTAAACAGTGATTCTTCACCATGTTTTTAATCCTCAAATCAACGCACGGCTACACAGTCGTTAGACTGGATAACGCATCTTGCCAATTTCAGAGCAAAATCTTTACGTTGTCTACTTATTTTGAGGTGGCGCTTTCCTAGAATCTCTCTAGCTTTTCTTCGGTTCTGTGAACCCTTAACTCGTTTTGAAACTCGTCTTTGGGCTTTCTTCAACCCGCGCTCTCCCTTGGGGAGGAATCGTGGGTTTTCGACTGTAACGCCATTGGAATCTGTGTAGAACTCTTTGAGTCCCACGTCTATCCCGATGGCGCTGCCCGTTACTTCAATTTTCTCAGAACGGTCAACTTGAACACAAAACTGGACGTAATATCCATCTGCCCGTTTCACCAAGCGCACCCGCTTGATTTGACTGCGCTGATAGAAATGTAAGTCGCGGGTTCCTTTTAATTTGATCTTTCCGATTCCTTTCTTGTCTGTAAAAGTGATGGATTTACGGTCGTCAGTCAGTTTCCAGCCCGTAGTCTTGTATTCAACCGAACGGTTGTCGTGCTGAAACTGCGGAAAACCCTTTTTTCCTGGGATTTTCTTTTTGCAGTTGTCGTAGAATCTGGCGATTGCCGACCACGCTCTTTCTGCGCTAGATTGTCGAGCCATGCTGTTTAAGTCGTCGCAAAACGTCCATTCTTTAGCTAAAACAGCGCTGTACTTATTCAAGGCGTATTTATCGACTTTTTGGTTTTCCATCCAAAAGCGCAATGCTTTATTGCGGATGAACTGCACTGTTCTAATCGCTTCGTCTACAGCTTCAAATTGCTGCTTTTTACCGTATGCTTTGAACTCGAAAACTAGCATGACTTCGACCTCATCATAATATTCTTATGCTAGCAAAGTGGGCTTAAAATAAAATAAATTATTTACTAATCTTTACAGAGTTGCAGTCGATAGCGCAATTTTAAAACCTGAGAACACAAGCTGGGAGGCTCAAGCCTCCTTACCCCTTTCATCCCCGGACTAAAGTCGCGGGGTTTTCATGGCATTTCTTATAAACTAAAAATTAGAAGAAATCGATTTGGCGGACTTATGGATTATCGAGAAGCAGGTGTGGATGTTGAAGCGGGCAGAGCTTTTGTCTCGCGCATCGGGAGTATGGTTAAGAGCACGCACCGATCGGGAGTTTTGGGCGGATTCGGCGGGTTTAGCGGTTTTTTCAGCGTCCCGGAGGGCTTAAAAGAGCCGATTATGGTTTCGGGTACTGACGGCGTTGGGACTAAGTTAAAATTGGCCCACAATCTCGATCGGCACGACACGGTAGGTATCGACTTGGTGGCGATGTGCGTCAATGACGTGCTGACATCCGGGGCCGAACCCCTCTTTTTTCTCGATTATTTAGCCACGGGAAAGTTAAATCCCGAACAATTAGCTGCGGTGGTGGCCGGCATTGCTGACGGTTGCAAGCAAGCGGGCTGTGCTTTGTTGGGTGGAGAAACGGCAGAAATGCCCGGTTTTTACCAACCGGGAGAGTACGATTTAGCTGGTTTTTGTGTGGGAATTGTCGAAAAGAGCAAATTGTTGGACGGTTCGCGGGTTAAAGTCGGAGATGTGGCTGTGGGGCTGGCAAGTTCGGGCGTGCACAGCAACGGTTTTAGTTTGGTGAGAAAAATTGCGGGCGATCTGGGTTTTGATTGGCACTCCCAACCCGAACAGTTAGGCGGCAAAACTTTAGGAGAAGTGCTGCTAACTCCGACTACAATTTATGTTAAACCAGTCCTTGAAGCAATTAAGAGCGGTCTAGAAATTCACGGCATGGCTCACATTACGGGCGGCGGTTTGCCGGAAAATTTGCCCCGCTGTTTGGGAGTTAATCAATCTGTGAAAATTGACAGCAATAGCTGGCCAAATTTGCCAATTTTCCAGTGGATTGCTGAAGGGGGCCAAGTTGCTACAGCCGATATGTTCAATACTTTTAATATGGGGATTGGCTTTGTGCTGTTGCTCGATTCGAGGGAAGTAGAACAGGCTGTTAAATGGTTTGAATCTCAGGGAATTGGTGCTTGGGCGATCGGGGAAGTGATTGAGGGGAACGGAGAATTGATCATGGATAATTAGTAAGAAGCAATCGCAGGGGCTGAAGATTGGTTCGCTTTGTTTTATGCGTTAACAGACCATCTCAATCTGCCTTCATCTGTGTATATCTGCGGTTAAATTTATAATTATGAAAGTAACCGCAGAGGACGCAGAGGACACAGAGGAAGAAAGAGAAAAAGGAATTCACAACAGATGACTCGTTGCTACAAATTTAAATGAAAGTGAAATAAGCTGTTGTGCCTTTAAATACGGTATAATTCAAAACTAATTCCGTGAATTAGTGTAAAGATTTCCGCCGAATGTTTAAATTAATTGAAGAGCTATACTATTTATTACATCGACTCTGAAATGAAGGATTGTTAATTGTTGAAGTGAGAAAATATCAAAAACCAAGGTAAGGTTTGTATCACAGTTTAAATAAAAAACACCTTATTAGGCTTGTACGTGACTCAAAATTTCCAAAAACTCCTGCACAACTAGATCGGGTTGTTCGCTGCATCGGCTAGCATCGTAATGTTTGACAAGACTGATGCCAGAATCTATGAAAAGCTGGCACATTTCATCTTCTGTTGCGTTTGGATGGGATGATCCACTGTCAATTTTCAGTATCCCTAGCTTGTTTTGGTGGAAGATCAGAAAGTCAGCTTCTTGGTTTTGTCTGCCTTCCGGTGTTGTGAGTCGGAGTCGGGAGTTGGGGATGAAGAGGGTGGAAGTGCGATCGAGTATTTCGGCAATTTTCACTTGTGCGTCGCAGTGAAAGCAAAAACCGTTCCAGTTAATTTCGTTTTCTGAGTCAGATAATTCAGTTTCACTATCAGCATTTATTATTTTATCTAAATTGGTTTGAACATAATCAGCTTCATTTAAGTTTGCGAATAATCTAGCTCCACTTAAGTTGGCTCCGCTGAGATTTGCACCGCTGAGATTAACTTCTATTGTCAGATTTCGCTGTAGATTCACTTGACTCCGCCGCAAGTATCGCTTTAAGACAGACTTGAGATTATCTTTTTTGACTTTTTCTTCTAGTGCTTTTGAAAGTAATTTCCAGAGTTTAGCACCAGCATCTTTGATATAATCATATTCATATTCAGTGCTGGCTGCAATTTCTTTATAAGACTGTCCTTCCCAGGATTGACGAAACACTATCTCTTGAATCTTGTTGAGGCGATCGTAGTTGAGGGCTGTTTCTGCGATCGTTAGAGCTTCGTCAACAGTCATGTGTTAAAGTCCCTTACTAGCGGAGCGTTAAGGTAGGATTAGTACAGATTGTACCGCAACAGGGAGCTAATCTTACTTTTTGATTACTTTTTTATTACTTTTTCTCACTGTTGAAGCTGCTATTAAGTCGTTATAGTTTAAAAAACTAAGGAATTTTATATGGAACCTGTAACAATGACAGCCGGGGCGATCGCAACTTTAGTATTAGTCAAAGCCACGGAGACAGCCACAGAGAAGGCTACTGAAAAGCTAGGTGAGCTAGTCGTTGAGAAAGGTCGTAACTTGCTATCACTGCTTAAAATCAAGTCGTCAAGTACAGCAACAGCCATAGAACTATCTCAACAGCAGCCCTTAGATTATGACAAAGCTGTTTCTGAGTTACAAGTAGCAATGAAATACCCGGAAGTCGCTAAAGCAGTCGAGGAAGTATATACAGCAGTAAGTACAGATGCACAACTGGCTTCAGCCGTTAAAGCTTTAGCGAATAAACTTCAGTCTCAGCCACCAACTATTCAGAATTTTGGGAAGATAGCAGAGGAAATTAAAGCCTTTCTTCAGATAGGGACTAATTATGGTGACTTTCACTTCTGACTAAAGCAACCCGATGAACCCGAAAGGCCCAAGGCGACTTTTGATAGTTTTGTCAAAACGATTGCCAATGACTACATCTATTTAGAATATCTGCCTCTTCGCATAGCTGAGCGGAAGTTGCAAGTTTTGGAATCAGTCTCATTAGAAGATTTTGGGACTATTGAACAAAAGATTTTACAGCTAGTTATTAGTTATTGCTGCTACTTTATTAAAGGTTTCCCAACACCTTCAGCAGAATACAGATATAGTAGCAAAGAAGCTTATTATTCCTTGGCAATCAAGATGGCTAATGAAGGAGGTATAAGCAAGAAAAATGCTACTCAAATAAGTTGGGAGCATCCCGATTTTGCAAGTATACAAAAGTATGATATGATGTATTGTTTTTTTGGAAAACCGACACTTAGCTTC
>NZ_JAUBPB010000092.1:0-21556 GCF_036700545.1 Microcoleus sp. SVA1B4 | reverse complement strand
TTAAAAGTTTTTTTTAGTTATTTAGTAATGCACAAATTTAGGTGTTTGTCAAATTAATTTAGATGCGTTTACCCTGCTCATAACCCTGCTCTCGCAAGCGGTAAAGTTGCAGCGTTCCGTCTTCCCAAAACCATACTTCAGGCACACCCATCAGCCGATATTTCTGAAGTTTAATCGGACTGCCGCTAGTAATCACCACCTCAATGCACAAGTCAGGAACATCCTTATCTGTCCCGAAACAATAAGACAAATCTGACTGATATTCGACAACACCTTCAATTATCTGGCTATAACTGCCACTGGGAAAAAACTCAACTTCCTTTACTTCAAAGTAGAGCAAAAGCAATCCGGCAATTATGGATTGAACCGCCTCATGAGGTTTACTAATTCCCACAATTTCTAATACTCCTTCACAGTAAAATAACCGCACTGCCGGCACATCCTCAAAACTAGCTTGAATAGCCTTGAATTGATGCCATGTCAAACCGCGGCAAGTGAAACGTTGTTCGACTGCAGGAGAAGTTGTTAGATTGTCTACAGTTTGAACCATGACTGTCCTATTGATGTTCAAAATGGTAGCTTAGGGCGCGGGGAGGGCGGGTTTACGACATCATTAGTTTTAGACATTGATGATTTGTAAAGCCTGCCCCTACTGTTTAATTTTAGCTTAGTGGCTCGATTCCCGCCAAATCCAAAATTTGAGGAATTAAATCTTCTCGTTTGACGGCCATCATGTGAACTCCTTGACAAATCTGCCGCGCTAGCTTGACTTGTTCGGCAGCAATTTTTATGCCTTCCTGCAAGGGTTCTGGAGCTTTTGCTAAACGATCGATCGTCTCTTGTGGGATGTGAACTCCCGGCACGTATTTTTTAATAAATTCAGCATTTTTAGCTGATTTAAACAAAAATATCCCTGCTAAAATTGGTTTGTTGCAGCCCGCAGCAATATTGTGCATAAACTTATCTAAAAGTTCAAAATCTGTTATTAATTGACTCTGAAAAAACTGTGCTCCAGCCTCTACTTTTTTCTCAAATCGACTTTGCAAACCAGACCAACTGGGGCATTGCGGATCGACGGCAGCACCGACAAATAAATCGGTAAATCCGTCTGTTAAAGGTTTGTCATTCCAGTCTTTGCCGCCATTCATTTTTTGGATGACTTGTAACAGTCGTACTGATTCAAAGTCGAATACACTTTTTGCTTTAGGATGGTCGCCCGCTTTGACGGGATCGCCTGTAAGTGCCAATACATTGCGGATGCCTAAAGCGTGGGCTCCCATGAGATCCGCTTGCAGGCCAATTTGATTGCGATCGCGACAAGCAACTTGACAAATTGGCTCAATTCCGTGCTGCACTAAAATCGCCGAAACTGCTAGGGGGCACATTCGCAAAACTGCGCGACTCCCGTCTGTGACATTAATGGCGTGCACTCTGTTTTTGAGGCGTTCAGCCATTTGAATTGTGTGAGTTATGTCGCCGCCTTTTGGGGGGGCAACTTCGGCGGTAATTATAAATTCTCCGGGGGTGGTGCAGGCTGTGCGAAAGCGGTTCATGATTATTTGTCTGTTATTGGTTATTTGTTATTTGACAGTTGACAGTTGACAGTTGACAGTTGGCAGTTGACAGTTGACAGTTGACAGTTGGCAGTTGACAGTTGACAGTTGGCAGTTGTCATGGGAGCATCTCAGTTTTGTAAAAAGCATTTTTTTTATTGTAGTGCGAGCGTCCCCGCTCGCGTATTGTACAATACGCGAGCGGGGACGCTCGCACAGTAAATGCAAAACTGAGAAGCTCCCGTTGTCATCCTTAACCAGTAACCAATAACAACTAACAACTAACAACTAAACAGGTAAAGAATAACCGAAAGCGGTCTTAACCTTAGTTAGAGTTTGATTAGCAATAGCTTCTGCTTGTTCTCTTCCGCGACGTAGTACAGACTCTAAATATCCCGGATCGTCCATTATTTCCTTGTATTTATCCTGAATAGGTTTGAGGGCATTAATTGTCGTCTCTGTCAGCAAGGGTTTAAAATCTCCCCAACCCATGTTTTCACACTCCGCTGCTACTTCTTCCTTAGATTTGCCGGAAAGCAGGAGATAAAGTGTCAGCAAATTTCTAGCTTCGGGGCGATCGGGAGCGTCAAATGTCAAACCCCGCACGGCATCTGTTTTACAGCGCTTGATTTTTTTGGCGATCGTATCTGGCGAATCCAATAAATTAATTCGACTTTGTTCGGAAGGGTCAGATTTTGACATTTTGCGCGTGCCATCTGTCAAACTCATTACCCTCGCACCGTCAGTCCGAATTAACGGTTCGGGAAGTTTCAATACTGGCTTTTCGGGTGTGCCGAATTGGTGATTTAATCTGATGACAATATCGCGGGTGAGTTCCAAATGCTGTTTTTGGTCTTCTCCCACTGGCACTTTGTCGGCATCGTAAAGCAAAATGTCTGCTGCCATTAACACGGGATAATTTAGCAAACCGGCGTTGACATTTTCACCTTGTTTAACTGCTTTTTCTTTAAACTGAATCATATCTTCGAGCCAGTTAATCGGCGTAATACAGTTGAGCAGCCATGCTAGTTCTGTGTGCGCCGAGACGTGGGATTGCACGAAAATAGTAGAATATTCTAAATCGATGCCGCAAGCTAAATACAGTGCGGCGATCGTGTAAGTGTCGGAGGCTAGAGTTGCTGGATTGTGCGGTGCGGTAATTGCGTGCAAATCGACTACGCAGAAGTAATTTTCGTACTGACTTTGATTCTCTACCCAGTTGCGAATGGCACCGAGATAATTGCCGAGGTGAAGATTGCCGGTTGGCTGAACTCCAGAAAGAACGCGCTTTTTGCCCATGAGGAAAGAATAGAATAGAATTCACATTTCTATATTGACACGTTATTTCAATTTCAGAGCCTCTAATTTTCTGGCGGTTGACTGTTGACTGTTGACTGCTGACTGCTGACTGCTGACTGCTGACTGTTGACTGTTGACTGTTGACTGCTGATAACTAACAACTGACAACTGACAACTGACTAATTACCAATCTGTCAGCAACCTTGCTTTCCGCAAAACAAATGTCAGAACAGTTTCTTCGCCGGTAATAATATCCGCTCTGCCTTCCATTCCCGATTGAATCGAATACTGGCGGGGGACATTAGCCTCGGAGTTTCCCAAGACTTGGCCGGGGGCGGATTTGAGTTTTGTTAAATAAGTTTGTTCGGGCTTAATTGCCACTTCGTAATAAGCTGTACCTAAATTATTAGTGGGATTTTGAGTGGCGATCGCATCTGGGGCGATTTCGCTGACAGTTCCTTTTAATGTGCCGTAATCGGGGAAAGGCAAAGCCGAAATCCTGATCTGTACGGGTTGGCCGATTTGGATGCGAGCGATGTCTTGGGATGTCACCTTGGCTTTGACTACCAGGGGTACGTCGCTGGGGACGATTTGGGCGATCGCGCTGCCGGCTTGTACGGTTTGACCAGTATTTCGTACTTCCAATCTGAGAATTGTACCATCAGCGGGCGCGCGGATAACGCTATTTTCGAGTTTTAACTCAAGTTGATTTAGTTGTTTTTTAGCTTGAATTAATTGTTGTTGAAGGGACGATCGCTTAACGAGAAAAACCCGCCGACTTCGACCCAGCCTCTCGGCGACATCCGGCAGCGGTGTGGCGATTTTTACTAAAGCGGATTCGATTAATTCCTGTTGGGCGGAACTTTCACTTTGGATGCTTTTAAATTGGGCGCTGGCCAAAATTTGATTTTCTAAGTCGCGCAGTTGCTGGTTGATTTGCTGTGCTGTGGTTTGAGACTGATTAATTATTTCTTCTAACTGTTTTTTTTGAGCGCCCAAACGCGAAGCGTCTATAACTGCGATCGCATCTCCTTCTTTTACTGTCTGATTCTCTCTGACAGCAATGCTTTCGACGGTTCCTTCGGTTGCTGCTTGCACGACGCGCACTTCTCCGGCTGGACGGACGATCGCGTCTGCTTTGACTGTAGCGCTGTATTTGGTGACGCTAGCGAGGGCGATCGCCCCGCCAAAGGTCGCCACCATCAAAATGCCCCCCAAAGTCGTCCAGCGGCTGACAGGGGGCAAAAACTGGTCGTTATCAAAGGTTTCAGCGGGTGTGGCTTCGGGAGTGAGAGACATGGCGGCAAGGGGGAGAGAGGAATAGTTTGGAGTTTGGAGTTTTGAGTTGGGGGGGAGGGAGAGATCGCTGATTTGTTTTGTCACTTTTACTCTCACCTTTCCGGAAACCAAGAAGAGGTTTAGAAGTCTAAATCAAAATTCACAGGGTAAAGGTAAAAATCCGCACAGCTTTGCCGTTCCCACCCACAACTTCGCCAAATATCAAGAGGAGTGAAGCCAGCGGGCTACTGTCATTCGATTTTAGATTTTAGATTTTAGATTTTGGATTGACTTGCGCGAGATAAATGCTCTTTCTTGAGGATTTTCGATTTGGGATTGATTCCACGGATAAATCACGTGGCGGGTACCACCTTTGAAATTCGTGGTCATGAAAATACGGCGTTTCCGCCATAACTTTTGGCGCTGTTACCGGGTTTTTACTGTATGCGTAGGTAGTAAGTAAGTACATAGGTATCAATAGGAGTTATTTATGCCAGAAAACCAACAAGGTTCACTCTTCATCGAACTAACCGATGGAGAATCTGCTACTGTCAACGGTGGCTGCATTACCAGCGGTGTTAGTAGCGCTAATAACAACAGCGAGACGGATAACAGCAGCAGCTATGGCCTGAATATGCTGTTTTTCCTGCCACCGCCTAGGCAGTTTTATCTGTACGATCCGAGCCGCGATCGCCCTTACCCAACTCTAGTGGTTTAGATAGCTGAGTCAAGTTGTGCGATCGAGTAAATTTTGAAATTTTATCAGTAGTATTCCGGAGGTCGTACAGAACCACAAGAAGTATTACTCAGTATTTACACTAGGGTCTAGAAATTAAATAATATTTCTAGTTTTCCTTCAATTTTATTAAGTTAAACGGAGTCCAATCATGAAAGAAACAAAGGACAATTCACTGTTTGCTGAACTTACATCTGAAGAATCAGCTAGCGTCAACGGCGGTCACTATTATGCCAATCGATACAATTGTCACCGGCAGCGGCGCAGTTGGGTCGTGTACCGCCGGAATTACGACGGTTCATACAGAAGAGTAGTCCGCTACGCCTACTACTAAAGTTTAGTGCTAGTCAATTCAGATTTATAACTGTGGAATCGAGAAAGCACCCATAACTTTATGGGTGCTTTTTGCTGATTGGGTAGTTGGTGATGAGTAATCTTCTTTATGCTCTACCATTATTCATTTTGCAAAATGTTAAAGAACATCCCTTTGATCGGCAAAGTGCCATTATTCGGACAAGTTAACAGGTTTAAGAAATATCACGTTGTTCTCCAGCAGAGCGAAGAAGATTGCGGGGCGGCTTGTTTGGCTTCGATCGCGAAATTTTACGGACAAAATTTTACTATTAGCCGCTTGCGAGAATGTGCGGGCACCGACCAAAAAGGGACGAGTTTACTTGGCTTGAAACAAGGTGCTGAGGCGATCGGCTTTAATGCTCGATCCGTGCGAGCAGCCGCTGCAATTTTAGACAAGCTCGATGATGCCCCTCTACCGATGATTATTCACTGGAGCGGCTCTCACTGGGTTGTTTTGTACGGAAAACAGGGCAACCAATATGCGATCGGCGATCCAGCCGTCGGTATGCGCTATGTTTCTAAAGCAGAATTATCAGCAGCTTGGACAGATTGGCTGTGCTTGCTAGTAGAACCCGATGCTGAGCGGTTTTTTGCAGCAGCAGAGGGTCAACCGCCCGCCAATTCTTTAGAAAAATGGATGCGCCGGATTGGGATTTATCGCCCGCTTTTAATGGAAGCATTTTTGCTAAATGCAGTGTTGGGTTTGCTGTCAATTTCTTCGCCTTTTCTAGTTCAAATGCTCACCGACGACATCCTGGTGCGGGGAGACAGACAACTCCTGGCAAGCGTGGCGATCGCAGTTATAGTTATGAACCTTTTTAGCAGCAGTTTAGGATTGGTAGAGTCGAACTTAATTGCTCAGTTTTCCCAGCGTTTAGAATTGGGATTGGTGATGGAATTCGCGCGCAAATTCCTGCGATTGCCTTTGAGTTTTTACGAAACCAGACGCAGTGGCGAAATTGTCAGTAGATTACAAGATATCCAAGAAATCAATAAATTAGTTTCTCAAGTCGCTATCAGCTTGCCTAGTCAATTTTTTATAGCTGTAGTTTCTTTTATTTTTATGTTATTTTACAGCAAGGAACTGACTTTAGCAGCTACAGCTATAGCTCTGTTAATGACTGCCTCTACAGTGGTATTTCTGCCCGTATTGCAGCAAAAAACGCGCAGTTTATTTGTGCTGGAAGCAGAAACTCAAGGCGTTTTAGTAGAAACTTTTAAAGGCGCGCTGACGGTCAAAACTACTACCAGCGGTCAGCAACTTTGGGAAGAATTTCAAACCCGCTTCGGTCGCTTAGCAAAGCTGAATTTCCGCACTACACAAATTGGCATTCTCAACAATATATTTTCGGGTTTTGTTGCCTCTGCTGGCAGCATTACTCTGCTGTGGCTTGGTAGCGGTTTAGTGATTGACAAGGTATTGAGTATCGGTCAGTTGCTAGCGTTTATTAGTATGAATCAAAACGTTACTACTTGGGTAAATTCGCTCGTAGGATTTACTGATGAAATGACTCGCGTGCAGACAGCAACTCAAAGGCTGTCGGAAGTGATCGATGCTGAACCGGAAACTAAAGACAATACGAATAAACCTTTTGTAACTATTCAAGACCGCGACGGTATTGTTTGCAAGAGTGTTAATTTTCACTACCCCGGCAGACTTGACTTGCTGGAAAATTTTTCTGTCACATTTCCCGGCGGTCAAGCAATTGCTTTAATCGGCCATTCCGGCTGCGGAAAAAGTACGCTCGCAAAAGTAATTGCTGGTCTGTACCCGCTGCAATCTGGTAATATTAGAATAGGCGGTTACAACTTGCAGGATTTGTCTCTCGACAGTCTCAGACAGCAGGTTGTATTGGTTCCCCAAGAAGCGCATTTTTGGAGCCGTTCGATTCTAGAAAATTTTCGATTGGGCAGTCCAGATATCAGCTTTGAACAGATTGTGAAAGCGTGTAAAATTGCGGGCGCGGATGAATTTATCAGCCAATTGCCGGATAAATATCAAACTGTTTTAGGAGAGTTTGGAGCGAATATTTCTGGCGGACAAAGACAAAGATTGGCGATCGCCCGCGCCATTCTCAACAACCCACCAGTATTGATTTTAGACGAATCTACCGCAGGGCTTGACCCCGCAAGCGAAGCGGAAGTTTTAGAACAGTTGTTGATGTATCGGCACGGGAAAACGACGATTTTTATCAGTCACAGGCCGCGAGTGATCGATCGCGCCGATTGGATTATCATGTTAGAACGCGGCCGGTTGAAAATGCAAGGCTCGGCTGCAAAATTGCGATCGATTCCCGGAGATCATTTAGAGTTTTTGCATCCTTGAGCGAGTTAATAAAACAACAGGTTGAAATCTGTCGCTACACAAACAACACCGGGATCATCTCACTTTTGCACCCCACCCCAACCCTCCCCGAACCGGCAGGGAGAAAGTAAGAAATTCACAAATGCTGCGAGGATTTCTATATCGTTGGCGGTTGCATGGGAATAATAAAATCGAGTCAACAGTTAACACTCAACCATTCAGTTTTTCGACCTGCCCGTCAACAGTCAACAGTCAACAGTCAACAGTCAATAGTCAACAGTCAACAGTCAACAGTCAACATTTATGATGAGTGCAACCGGAATTGAGATCACTCATGACTAATAACTTCTCTAAGATTCTTGAGCCAAAGTACATCGATCGCACAATCCGAAAAACTCCAAAGTGTGATAATAAATTTTGAAAGAATGAGATTGTTGTAGTTGGCTTTCTAAGTGGTGGACGGGGCATTCGTCGATCGTAATTGACGCGCCACATTCCAGACAAGTTAAGTGATGTTGATCTTGGTGGGCGGCACCGTACAGAGACTCGCCACTAGCAAGCGTTCTGACGTGAACGAACCCCTCTCGCTTTAAACCGTCGAGGGAGCGGTAAACGGTTGCTAGGCCCATGCTTTGGTCGCTGTTACGCAGTTCTAAGTAGATATCTTGCGCTGAGAGCGCTCGATTCAGGACTTTGAGCAAGTTTAAAATACGCTCCTGACTGCGGGTGCGGTTGGTTCTCATAATTTTTTTGTGTAATCTGCTAGAGTCAAATCTGTCCCTATTTCTAGGCTATCTTACTTGGGCCAACCAAATGGCGATCGGCGCGCAGCTCGGTTGTAGAATACAATGGGGCTAACTTTCACATCACCTACGGCAACATTCCCGTGACTCAGAAATATCTTGCCCAAATCTATGTTACCCTCCGCCCTTCTGTTTTAGATCCCGCCGGCACTGCCGTACAGTCTGGCTTGCAACACATGGGATACGACAATGTTGAGCGTGTGCGAATCGGGAAGTACGTTGAATTGACGCTGACTGCTGCTGGTGAGTCGGAGGCGCGCGAACAACTTGATCGCGTTTGCGACCAACTTTTGGCCAATCCAGTGATTGAAAATTATCGCTTTGATTTGACTGAAATTCCTGTTGCTGTGGAGACAGCGGCGGCATAAATGCGATCGTCCCTAGGGTGTTTTGAAACCCGGAGATCCCCCCTAACCCCCCTTAATAAGGGGGGGACAAGAGGTTCTCAAAATCTCTGTTAAAAAGCGGGCACTCGGAACACTCAAAGTCAACCCCTACTCCCCTTATTAAGGGGGATTTAGGGGGATCTAGACTTTGATATAAGAGAGAAAAACATAAGATTTCAGTCTTATGTTGACACCTCTTCCTTCTTCCTGACATCCGTTACATCCGTTACATAATCCGTTGCCGAACTTCCTTCTTCCCTCTTCCTTCAGCTTATGAAATTTGGAGTTATTGTTTTTCCGGGTTCAAATTGCGATCGCGATGTGGTGTGGGTGACTCAAGGGTTACTCCACCAACCGACGCGGATGATTTGGCACGAAGATACCGATATTTCGGATATTGATATCATTGTAATTCCCGGTGGTTTCAGTTACGGAGATTATTTGCGGTGCGGCGCGATCGCCCGTTTTTCTCCGGCGATGCGGGCTACTGCGGAACACGCGAAACAAGGAAAGCTTGTACTGGGTATTTGCAACGGTTTTCAGGTGTTGACTGAAGCTGGTTTATTGCCCGGTGCTCTGGTGCGGAATGCGGGATTGAATTTTATTTGCGATCGGGCTTCTTTGAAAGTCGAACGCGGTAATACTCGTTGGACTGCGGCTTATACTACGGGTGAAATCATCGATTTGCCGATCGCCCACGGTGAAGGCAACTATTATGCTGATGCCGATACTTTAGCAGAGTTAGAAGACCACGAACAAGTGCTGTTTCGCTACTGCACAGAGGCGGGCAAAATTAGCGATGCTGGGAATCCCAACGGTTCGTTAAATAATATTGCCGGTATTTGCAATCGCCAAGGCAATGTATTAGGAATGATGCCGCATCCAGAACGGGCATCCGATCCGATGTTGGGCGAAACTGATGGGGTGAAATTGTTTCAAGGGTTGCTGATGGCAACTGTTGCTGCTGTTTTGTAGTTGATATTTGCGGTGTCTATGATTTTAGGAACAGGCAAGATGCCTGTTCCACAACAGATTAAATTTATTGGGGTGCGGGCCGGAAAGCCCGCTCTTTGCAACAGGCTTTCCGGCCTGTTCCACAACAGATTAAATTCTTCTACAAATAGACATCTCCAATAATTACTGTGGAACAGGCATCCTGCCTGTTCTTGACAAGCTTTAACTGGTTCCCAGGCTCCAGCCTGGGAACCTATATCCAGAGGCTCTGCCTCGCTTTAAAGCGACGCATCCTACAAAATTAAAAATGCTAAAATGATTTGAAAGTCAATACATCGGAAAACAGTCCTATGCCTTCACCTTTTCCTGGAATGGATCCCTACTTAGAACACCCCGATTTCTGGCAGGAAACTCATCATTGGTTAATTTCTGCGATCGCGGCATCCTTAGTCCCTCAAATTCGCCCTAAATATGAGGTTGCAATCGACAAACGCATCTATGAAATTACCGATCCAAATGACAGTAACAGCGACTCCCTTTTAGTAGGTATCCCCGATGTCGCGATTAAGCGTCAATCTAATAACCCGAATATTCCTACAGATTCAGTTGCCACTTTAACTATAACACTTCCGACTACCGTTAAAGTGCCTGCTCCTGAAAAAATTAAACAGACTTACCTGGAAGTGAGAGAAATGGCAACGAAACAAGTTGTCACCGCAATTGAAATTCTTTCTCCCGTGAACAAACGTAGTGGAGAAGGAAGAATTACTTATCTCAAAAAACGCCAGAGTATTTTAGGTAGCTTAACCAATTTAGTGGAAATCGATTTACTACGAAAATGGGAATATATGCCCATTATTAATAATTCTATTCAAAGCGATTATCGGGTTTTAGTCAGTCCCAGTAATCGCCGTCCGTTTGCCGAACTTTATGCTTTTAATCTCCGCGATTCTCTACCTATATTTCCGCTTCCCTTGCGCGAGGAAGATGTAGAACCTATTGTTAATTTACCAGAAATATTTGCAGGTATTTACGATCGCGCTGGCTATGATTATCGGATCGATTATAATCGAGAACCCGTACCGTCTCTATCGGAAGAAGATGGGGTTTGGGCTACTCAAATTTTGCAAGAAAAAGAACTTCGAGATAATTAATATTGTCAGCAACAGGCAAGATGCCTGTTCCACAAGAAATTTACTCTTTGTGGAACAGGCATCTTGTGTCAGCAACAGGCAAGATGCCTGTTCCACAAGAAATTTACTCTTTGTAGAACAGGCATCTTGCCTGTTCATGAAAGACTTAGTGAGAATGGTGCATAATGTGGATTTCAACCCCCGACGGACTAAACGGCAGCCGGCAAGATATAATTACTACTAACTTTTGAAAATAAAAATATTTATTGTATGCCGCTAATGGACTTAGCTAATTTTAAAACTAGGGTAATTGGATGCAGTGCGGTGATGGCTATTGGACAAGTTATTTCAAATGCGATCGCGAATCCGGGAACTCAAGCAGCAGCGGGTATGATCGGCGGCCCGATCGCACTTGGGGGAGTTTCTATCTTAGCAGCGATTGCTGGTAGTCTCGCTGAGACTATGGCCGCTGATGAACTGGCAAATCGGATGACGGAAGGGTTGAGCAAAAATCCGAGGATTCTCGATAATCACGATTTGATTAAGGCGGCGGGTGAGGCGATCGGCTATATTTTGAGAGAGGTTGCGAAGTCCGATCGCCTAATTGCGATCGCCGAAACCAAAAAATTGCCTTATCCAGAAACAGCACTCAGTCAATTAGCCGAGAAAACTCCTGAATACTGGCTGGATATTAACACGAATACAGCCGACTTGTCAAGGGGTTTAAATATTTCCGAAGACCAGTTAACCAAGATTTTTTCTGCCGATGCCGAGGAGTTCGATCGAGTTACCGGATTGACAACGGCAGATTGGGCAACTTTCGTCAACGAATTCGCGGCCAGCGAGGGGAAATCCTTCGATGCGGAAATTGTGGAATTTGTGGCGGACAAACTGTACGCAACTTTCCCGAAAGCGTACCGCGAAGTGCTGAAACTCGATGCGGCGAAGGGAGGAGAAAAGTTTGCCGCGATGCTGTTGAATCTGCACCAAATTGCTTTGGCAGAACTGAGAGATTTGGGGCTGCAAAATGGAGAAATTCTGCACAAATTGGAGGCTGTGGCAACTGGGCAGCAGATTTGTCAAGTGATGGTGAAATTGTCAGCGATCGAAATTGGCATCCGGGACGATTTGGCGCAAATAAAAACATCACTGGAACGATTTGTTGATACTTCCGCGCCTCAATTGCCGCTTCCCTACGAGTGCGAAACGATTATTAAAGACCGGACTCAAGACTTTACCGGCCGCCGATTTGTGTTTGAAGCAATTATCGAATTCTTGCAGAAAAAGCCGAAAGGATATTTTGTTTTAGAAGCCGATCCAGGTGTCGGGAAAACTTCAATTATGGCGAAGTTAGTGCTGCTGATGAAGCGGCGCTGTGTTGTCCATTTTAACTCGCAATCTCAAGGCACGGTTAAGGCAAAGCAATTTCTTGAAAATGCCTGCACTCAGTTAATTCAAACCTTTAAACTGGATTACCCAAAATTGCCAGAAAATGCGACTACAGATGGCAACTTTCTCAGTCGATTGTTGGGGGAAGTCAGTCCTAAATTGGGCGGAAAAAAGTTAGTTTTTGTTGTGGATGCCCTCGATGAAGTCGATATGAGCGATCAGGGGCGTGGCAGCAATGTCCTCTATTTGCCTGATGCTTTGCCGGATAATGTTTATTTTATTGTGTCGAAGCAGCCGAAAACTCTGCCTTTGCCAAATCATCAAGTTTTCGATCTGATGCAGTACAGTGCAGAAAGTTTGGCTGATGTCAAGGTTTATATTGACAAACGCACGGGGAACAGCGCGTCTATTCAGAGTTGGATTAACCGTCAGAATTTGCAGCGCGAACAATTTGTGGCGGCGGTGGCGGAAAAAAGCCAGAATAATTTTATGTATCTGCGCTATGTGCTGAATGATATCGACAGCGGCAAGTACAGCGATGTGAATTTGCAAGATTTGCCGAGGGAGTTGGAAGGATATTATGAGAAGCATTGGGCGCGGATGGAAATGGCGGTTAGAGATAGGGAACTGCGCCGCCGGAAGTTGAAGGTGATTTATTTGTTGACGAAAACTCGCAAGCCTGTTTCTTGCGATATTTTGGCGGATTTTGCTGAGGAAGATGCTTTGGATGTGCAGGAAGTTCTGGATGATTGGGAACAGTTTTTGCGGCGTAGCGGTGATGTTTCTCCCGATTACAGTATTTATCACGCGAGTTTCCAAAGATTTCTCCACCGTATCGATGTGGTGCAGAAAGCTGGGGTGTCGCTGCGGGATATCGGAACGGCGATTTCTGATAATTTATGGGAGGATTTGTACGGCGATGAGTAAATTTAAAGAACGGTTGGGGAAACTGTCGCCGAAAAAGCGGCTTTATGCTTTGGAAACTCTGCCGGGGCATTTGGCGGAGAGTGTTCAAGGGGAACGGCTGCATCAGTTGTTGACGGATTTTGATTTTATTGAGGCGAAACAGGATGCGTTGGGGGTGCAGCCGCTAATTGAGGATTATGATTTAGCGAGAAATTCTGATGTGTTGCTGTCGCCGGAGCCAAGTGAAACTCTGAGATTGATTCAAGGGGCAATTCGCAAGTCGGGCCACGTTTTGGAAAAGGATAAAATGCAGCTTGCAGGGCAACTATTGGGTAGGTTGTTGGATTTTGAAATACCTGAGATTCAGGGGATGCTGGTACAAGCAAAGGAGTGGAAAGATGCCCTTTGGTTGCGGCCTTTGAAAGCTAATTTAGAGCGGGCAAATGAAGGGGATCTGCGGACACTTGCCGGTCATACTGACACGGTATGGGCAGTGGCGCTCGCACCAGACGGAAAAACAGTGATTTCGGGTTCAAAGGATAAAACTTTAAAAATCTGGGACGTAGACAGTGGCAGAGAACTGAGAATTCTGACTGGTCATACTGACTGGGCAAATGCGGTGGCGATCGCACCCGACGGCAAAATAGCGATTTCGGGTTCAAATGATAAAACCCTAAAAATCTGGGACACCGAGACAGGTCGGGAACTGAAAACTCTGACCGGTCATACTGACGCGGTACTAGGAGTAGCGATCGCACCAGACGGAAAAACAGCAATTTCAGCTTCAAGGGATCGCACCCTAAAAATTTGGGATACAAACAGCGGCAGTGAACTGAGAACTCTCATCGGTCATACTGACTGGGTAAAAGCGGTGGCGATCGCACCGGACGGTCTAACAGCGATTTCGGCTTCAGCGGATAACACCCTGAAAATTTGGGACACAGACAGCGTTCGGGAATTGAGAACTCTCATCGGTCATACTAGCGCGGTCTATGCATTGGCGCTCGCACCGGACGGAAAAACAGCGATTTCTGGTTCAAATGATGAAACCCTAAAAATCTGGGACATCAACAGTGGCAAAGAATTGAGAACTCTCACCGGTCATACTAGCGCGGTACATGCAGTGGCGATCGCACCGGATGGCCTAACAGCGATTTCAGCTTCATTTGATAACACCCTGAAAATCTGGGATACCGAGACAGGCTCAGAACTGAAAACTCTCATCGGTCATAGTTCCTTGGTAACAGCAGTTGCGATCACATCGGACGGAAAAACAGCGATTTCGGGTTCAAATGATAAAACCCTAAAAATCTGGGAGACAGACAGCGACAGAAAACAGAAAACTCTCACCGGTCATAGTGACGAGGTAAGAGCAGTAGCGCTCGCACCAGACGGAAAAACAGCGATTTCGGCTTCAGACGATAAAACCCTAAAAATCTGGGACACTGAGACAGGCTCAGAACTGAAAACTCTCACCGGTCATACTTACTCGGTAAGAGCAGTAGCGCTCGCACCAGACGGAAAAACAGTGATTTCAGCTTCATTTGATGACACCCTGAAAATCTGGGACACAGACAGCGGTCGGGAACTGAAAACTCTCATCGGTCATACTAAATTGGTATTAGGAGTGGCGATCGCGCCAGACGGAAAAACAGCGATTTCAGCTTCATTTGATGACACCCTGAAAATCTGGGATACAGACAGTGGCAGTGAACTGCGAACCTTCACCGGTCATACTAGCTATGTAAGTGCAGTGACGATCGCACCAGACGGAAAAACAGCAATTTCAGCTTCAAGGGATCGCACCCTAAAAATCTGGGATACAAACAGCGGCCGTGAACTGAGAACTCTCATTGGTCATACTGAATCGGTAACAGCAGTGGCGATCGCACCCAACGGCCTAACAGCAATTTCCGCTTCCTTGGATAAAACCCTGAAAATCTGGGACATTTACAGCGGCCGGGAACTGAAAACTCTCACCGGTCATAGTGACGAGGTAAATGGAGTGGCGATCGCACGCGACGGAAAAACAGCGATTTCCGCTTCAGACGATAAAACCCTGAAAATCTGGGATCTGCTTAGTGGCAAAGAAATTGCTAGTTTCAGCGGAGAACATGGGTTTATTTGCTGTGCGATCGCGCCTGATGGAGTGACAGTTGTAGCGGGCGATCGATCGGGCCGGGTGCATTTCCTGCGATTGGAGGGAGTTAGCGGCGGGCGATAATCGGATTTTTGGGTCGATTGGGGCGATCTAATACCCGGCGGTTGGAAACCGCGTCTACACAAACGATGTCCGCCTACGCGGACGAAGAGGGTATTTGGAGATTGAAAATCATCGTGTGAAATCTTCAACCCGCGAAGGCGGGTTTTGTCTGTGTAGACGCGGTTTCAACCGCCGGGTTTTTTGGATTTCAACCGCCGGGTTTTTTGTGGATGGGCGATCGGGTTTTTTGTGGATGTGCGATCGGGTTTTTTGTTGATCCGGCGATCGGGTTTTTTGTGGATGGGGCGATCGGGTTTTTGTGGATGGGCGATCGAATTTTTGTGGATGGGCGATCGGGTTTTTTGTGGATGGGCGATCGAATTTGATTTGTTAGTCCGTTAGTTAGTCCGCGCCAGGGGCTAGTTGGTTCGTTGCCGAGTCCGCCAGGGGTTGAAACCCCTGTCTCATAGCGAAAGTCCTCTGAAAGAGGACTGAAGAGTTAATTGATGTGTATCGGTTTCATGCGAATTTTCAGTCGGTTTCAACCGACTTTAGCTATTAGACGGGGGTTTCAACCCCCGGCGGGCTGTGTCACAAAGCAGACAAATTTTCACTCGGTTTCAGGGCGATCGAATTTGAGAGAAATGTCCGATCGGGCAATAAGTTGTTAACCAATAAGTGATTAATAGGAACCCGATTAGTGCGAGCGTTACTTGTTTCTCGGATTCTATCAGGTTCAAAAAAATTGTGAGTAAAATAAACGGGTTTTGCATCATTTGTTTTTGTAAGTGAGTCTGGTCAAATGTTGGTAACATATTTTTTTGGATAGGCAAGCGTGTAACAATTATGCGGCCTATCTTTTTTTACCACCACACAGATCAATCCTTACCCCGTTTGGATTTAGGGCGGGTTGTCACCCCCCCAGCACACTACCAATCCTATTTTTTAACAGTAACTTGCAAATAAAGCAGCGGGTCTTCAGCAACCCAACCCAAACCCGAATTGTACCGAACTTCAAAATGCAAATGAGATGGCGGAATGTCGCGTTTTCCAGTCGTCCCCACAGTTCCCAAAACTTCTCCAGACTGCACTTTTTGACCGACTTTTACCACAATATCTTTCAAATGAGCGTAGCGGGTTTGCTTCCCCGCTTGATGGTTCACCACCACTAAATTCCCGTAATCCCCCTGCGGCCCAGCAAAGGCGACAGTCCCCTCGCCCGCCGCCAAAACCTGCGTACCCTCCGACGCCAAAAAATCTACGCCACTGTGGAAAAAAAATTCGCGCCGCGCCGGATGCAATTGCCGCCCGTAACGCAAAGCTTCCACTGCAGGGGCGGGCAGCGGAAATCCTTGCACCGATGGCGTTGCATCGGGATTGATAGAAGGCCCGATCGACCTATTCACCGCTGGCACAAACACCGTTTTCCCCAAAGGTCTGCACCCATTCGCCTCAAATAGCAAATCTGCAGGCACTTTGTAAGCTTCTGCCAGTTTTTGCCAATTCGAGCCCGCAGGCACTTCAACCTCGATGCCACTGTACGGAGGAATGACGATCGCACTTCCAGCAGATACTCCACCGCCCCGCAACATCGGATTTATCCCGATCAGCGCCGCAGGAATCACATTGTACTGCCGCGCGATGCTTTCTATTGTTTCGCCCTGGGCCACCGTGTGGCGGCGCAACCGAGACCTAGCCGGACTCGGGCAATCGCGGGCGGGGTCGGGGTTTTCTACAGGTGTACCTAAAGGAAGATTTGCAGGTGGGATTTCGGTATTTGCCGCCGTTTTCTCAACGGGTGCGATCGACCAAATTAGTGCAAAAATCAGCAGAAATAAGCGTTTCAAAGTCATTATGTACATAAAAAAGTATTCATTTCGGACAGTTGACAATTTTAAAATCCTGTAAAATTGCATATTTACAAGCTCTAGCCACCCCCCAGACTGTAAATCCCAGGCTAAGCCAAGTTAGGATGAGAATTATTAGTTTGATTCGCTCTTGGCAAATCCGGCAAAATTGCCTGTGATGCCGATGGGCGCCTGCCTGTTAACAGCTATGTTCTTGAGGAAGCGGTACGCCCCGCCCCGCTTCCTTCCCGTCGCCAAGACAAAAAAGCTTGATTCGGAACCTGTCTGCGGGGATGAGGTATTTAGCGGGAGTTATTAAATGAGTTTATCTTTTAAGCAAGCGACCCTTTATGTGACTCTGCTGTCAATCGGCGGAGGTATGGGATGGTTGGGAAATCGCTATCTGCAAGGCTCAAACAATCTGGAAACCGGATTGGTTTTGCCAGTAGTACGCCAGCAAATCCCCCCCTATTCGTCTCCTCCAGTTCTGGAAAATCGGGCAGTCGATCGCAGCAATCCCAATTTTATTGCTGAAGCAGCCGAAAAAGTCGGCCCGGCTGTAGTGCGGATTGACGCATCAAGCAAGGTGGCGAATCAAGTGCCGGAAGCATTCAAAAATCCTTTGTTTCGTCGGTTTTTTGGGGAGAATTTGCCACAGCCGGAAGAACGAGTCAAAAGAGGTACGGGTTCCGGGTTTATTCTCACTTCTGATGGCCGCATCGTTACTAATGCTCACGTTGTCTCCGGGACGGATACTGTCAAGGTGACGCTCAAAGACGGCCGCGAGTTTGAGGGTAAGGTGCAGGGAGTCGATCCGCTGACGGATGTCGCTGTGGTTAAGATTAATGCTAAGGAACTGCCGCAGGTGGCTTTGGGTCGATCGGACAATATTGTACCGGGACAGTGGGCGATCGCGATCGGCAATCCTTTAGGTCTGGACAATACCGTGACTGTGGGCATTATCAGCGCTACGGGTCGATCGAGTTCTCAAGTCGGCATCCCAGACAAGCGAGTCCGCTTCATCCAAACCGATGCTGCCATCAACCCCGGCAATTCTGGTGGCCCCCTGCTCAACGACCAAGGCGAAGTCATTGGCATCAATACCGCCATTCGCGCCGACGCTCAGGGCTTGGGATTTGCAATTCCGATCGAAACCGCCAAACGAATTTCCGATCAGTTATTCGCCAAAGGTAAAGCCGAACATCCCTATCTCGGCATTCAAATGGTCAGCTTGACAGCAGCCACCAAGGCCGAACTCAACAAACAGCTCGATAGTAATAAAATTACCCTCGATCGAGGCGTAGCCGTGGCGCGAGTCGTGGAAAATTCCCCCGCTCAAAAAGCCGACTTGCGTCCCGGAGATGTCATTCTAAAAGTTGACGGAATTGCGGTTAACACTCCCGGTGACGTGCAAGAACGGGTGGAAAACACTGTTGTGGGCAAGGAACTCGAACTGGAAATTAACCGTTTGGGTCAAGTTCAGAATATTAAAGTACGTCCGGGTGCTTTTCCCTTATCGGGTAGCTCCGCCGGTGGGTAATACCATTTTCGATTTTCGATTAAAGAATTAAGAATGACTTACTGCATAAGGATTTGGAGCTTATCTGCAGTTGCATTCTTTTTTTAAATTGGTATTAGTTGCAAGGGTGGAGGATGGAAGATGAATCTGATGCTTTATAGTCCTGGAAGCAGTAACCGGGTTTTTTTACCAAAATCCTCGGTGTAGCGCGAGGGATAGCCGGTTAACAGCCCGGTTTCTTAATTCCCTGTGCCTCCATGATTCAGGATTATGGATTTTTCTGAACAACTTTCATCTTTCTTGCTTCCCCAACCCGTTGATCTTTTTACTTGTCTTTGGGTGAGTTTGGTTTAATCGAGCTGGTGCTTGCTAAATTTTCTTCGAGGTGCATCCTTTGCTCCATTTGCCTCAAAAAATAGCCTGTCATCATCGCTGAAGCTAGCAAACCTGCTAAGTTTTCGCGATCGGTGGTAATTTCGACGTTAAAATTTTCTGAAGGCAAAACGCCGACAAGTCCTTGAACGTTATGAGAGATTATTTCTCTGATGTCGGGGCTGACGGACTTGGCGACGCGGGCTAGAACCTCCGGGGATTGGTGTTGGAGGTACTTCAGCAGTGGATTGACTGCGGTTTGTTGGGCATTGGATGTGTCAAAGTCAGGGTGAAAAACCATTTGGCGATTCTTAATTTCTGGCTGGTTACATTCTACTTCAAACTACTCGTCATTGCTTGGGTACAAATTTGCCTGAAAGTCAAGTTGCAATTGTTTTGGCAGTTGGTCTACTTGAAAGTACCGATGAAATTTCTCGGTAACTTGTAACCAATACGACCGCCCCTCAGCAGGCCGCCGTTTGCGGACGAAACCCATTTCTACCAGTTCCTGCACTTGTTGGTAAGCTCCTGAACCTCGCAAGTTAACTAAATCTGGCTGAGCGATGCCGCCTTTGAGGGCGATCGCAGCCAGCGTCCGCAAAGCTCCCACACCTAATTCTGGAGGTATTAAAGTTTGCATTAAACTGGCAAACTCTTCTCTGAGTTGCAGGCTGTATCCTGTGGGGGTTTCGACGACTTCTAATGCACTGTCGCGGTGGGACGAGTCAGACATGAGTTCGATGATGGCGTCTTCGGCTTCGGCTCGATCGCACTTGGCAATCTCGGCAATTTCTGCGATCGACACTGGCTGACCTTTTAAGTAAAGTATGGCTTCTATTGTTGTGGCTAAGCGAGTCATTTGGGAATTAGTAATGAGGAATTGGGACGTTGAAAGAAGAAGGAAGAAGCAAGAAAGAAGAAGGACTCAGGAAAACAACTGTTATCCCTCTTTCCGTAACTTCCGTGTCGTGAATAATGAGAGTTAGGAATAAACATTCCCCTTACACAAATTATTAATAGTGTAGGTTAGGTTGAGAAACAAAACCTACACTATTAATTTTCTTTTTTTATATCAATCCGAGACGCAGGAATATATAACGTTTCTAGCTCTCCTGAGCTTATGGTAAAATATATCAACCAATACAGATGACGGGGCTAGGACCGATTTTTGGTAAAAAAATATGGGGTCAGTCTTGTTAAGAAGCCCCATCAGTTAAAAATGTTACCTCAATCATACCAAATTTGTTTCCAACAGCAGCTCAAAAACACCGAATACTTGACTGTGACTATTTTAGTTTTTCTGCTCCCAACCCATAAACAAGTGAGTATTGAGTTATTGGCGAAATTGATGCCATACCCAATCATGTTTGAGAGCCGACGACGTTCTATTCAACGATTTCTCAAGCTACCTATCCTCAAGATTGAAAAGCTTTGGTTTCCTGTGCTTAAATATATCTGGAGAACTCAATTTAAAAAGAAACAAGAGTTGAAGGTCGCCATTGATAGAACGCAGTGGCGAGATAAAAATATGTTGATGATTAGCCTGATTGGGGACAAGAGAGCTTTACCGTTGTAGTAGCAGATATTGCATTCGCTGTGGCTGTAGCAACATCCGAGAACAACAAAGCTTAATCTGCCCCATTCTTGGTCTGCTAAAAAAATATAAAATGGTCCTTTTAGGAAACGCCTGAATTTGCGATCGTTTAAGCTGGCAAGTGGGCTGTGTGAAAAGAACATAAGGTGTGTTTTGAGAGTAAAACAGGGACACTATATTCAAGGAGAAGGAGAGGAATTTAAGCGGTTGAGTGAGTGTGGTTTAGTAGCAGGTACGAGCTTTTATTTGACAGGAGTTAAAATCAGCAGCAAGGATGGGGCTGTTTTGATGTCGCGGGTTATGGGCAACGAAAATATCGAAATAGTGGCGAAGATGAAGGCTGGTATTTACTCACCAAGATCCGCAAATTGAAACAAGCTGTAACAGCGTTTAAATGTCGCAGTGGTATCGAAGCAATGTTTAAGGACTGTCAAACCGTCGGCTATAATCTTGAAAAGAGTTACCCTTGTGACGACCGCCTCAAAACTTTAATATTATAAAACTTTAATATTTTTAATAGCTTTAGCTTATAGTTGCTTATAGTTGTGCGATTTTACAAGGACACAAGCTCAAGCTTATGGGAATTCCGAAATAGATCGGTCGCCTTACGGTCGTCGAGGCGATCGCAACGCCGTCATAGTAGCTTTTGAATTGGATTATACGGTCAATCGTGGGCGCAGCGAAGCGGAGGGAGCTTTGCCATGCACCTATTGCGGAATTGATGAAAATTAGACGCAATCAGCTCCTATTCCCTCAGATTAGCAACCCGGACTTTTAGCAACGGAAAAAGCAATAGTATCCCAGTGATGCCACTGCGTCTTTGTAGAGACGGAAAAAAAATAAGGGTAAAAAACCCTGAAGACTGCAGAGAAATTAAGTCATCATCATCACCATGTAGAAAGAGAGGTCAAGCCCTCGGTCTATT
>NZ_JAUBPB010000091.1:0-21613 GCF_036700545.1 Microcoleus sp. SVA1B4 | reverse complement strand
GAGCATCCTGAATTACCTTTACACAATAATCCGGCTGAGTTAGCTGCCAGAACTATGGTGCAGCGACGTAATATTAGTTATGCAACTCAAACGATTGAGGGTACTCAAGCATGGGATACTTTTATGTCTCTTGTTGCTACTACTCGTCAGTTGAGAATCAGTTTTTTCGATTATGTCCGAGATCGAATTTCTCACCTTGGAATTATTCCCTCTCTATCTACTATTATTCGCGAAAAATCTTCTCTTCATCCCTTGGGCTTGTCTTGGCAACTAGAATAACTGCTCCCCCTATTTATTGAGCCGATACGAAAATTGAGTGTGATGCTGATAGGCAGCTAAGCACGCTCGCTGGGGTTCTACCTAGTTGATTTATCTGCATCACGTAGTCTTACCTAGGGCGTGTTTTCAAACTATAACCACAACAGAATGCAGGCGATCGCGATCGTGGCTGTATAATTGGCAGGCAGCTTCTCATATCGAATAGCGCTCCGACTCCATTGCTTGAGTCGCTTGATAGCACGTTCAACAATGTTCCGTTGCCGATAGATTTCACGGCAGCCTTTTTCCATCTGCCTCAGTGAGAGATACCTGCCGGGAGTCCATTCCCAGTTTAACTACTTGTTGGTGGCCCATCCCGTCTCCACCGCAGCCCTGCCTCTGGCAGGTGCATTTTATGTCATTTGTCAAGTACAATTTATACCAAATTAGATGCGATCGCCCTGCACTAATAACCCATAAATATGGTTCACTTTAACGTTGCCTTTCAACACTTTAACTCCTTCACCGACATTACCCTATCCCTGGCCAAAACTTTAGACCAAATGGGAATTCCTATTTCGGTCGAACCTTCAACAATAGCCTCTCATCTCAGCCGCCATTCCACAGCAGAAGAAAACGACCTGCTAGAGAAGTGGATGAACACCACACCCTCAGATTTATTTCAGATCAAATGGTCTCATTATTGGAAACCTTATTTTTTAAAAGAACTCAACGGACATCTCAACTTAGAACTTTTTGCTATCAATTACGAATTCGCCAAAAACCATGATGATTATGATTACTGGATTTACGATGCTGTTAACACTTCATCTCACAAACTAGCCGTCAGCCAATATTCTAAAAACGTTTTAATAAAAGCTGGATGTCCGCCGGCTAACGTATCAGTCATGCCTCTAGGTTTCAATCCTTTAATCTCGCAACTCTATTTGCCCAGACCGCAAAAAACCCAAAAAGATGTAAAGTATATTCTGCACATGACCAATTCTTTTGATTGGTATAGATTTGGCACGGATCTGGCAATTCAAGCTTTTTGTGAAGAGTTTAAAGATGATTCTAACGTAGAGTTAATTATCAAAGATGGTGGCAAAAATCCTGATGTTATAGTGGAACACCTCGTAAATATCGAAAAACAATTCGGCAAGTTCAAGTCAAAAGTTCAGGTAAAGCCTAAATTTTGTACTAAAGCAGAACTAGCTGATTTATACTTGTCAGCAGATGCTTTTTTAGCACCGTTTCGCGGCGAGGGTTTTGCGATTAAAATTTTGGATGCCTTTGCAGCAGGTTTGCCCGTTGCTATGACTATGTACGGCGGCCCGACTGAGTACGCCAATGCTGATAACTGCTATCCCATTGCTTACGATCTAATTCCCGTGGGAAAGTGTTACGATACTGAGTATCTAAAAATCAGAAATGCTCCTCATTGGGCCGAGCCAAATGTTCAGTCGGTTCGCGAACAGTTGCGAAAAATTGTTGAAGACCCGATGCGTTTTCAGGTAGCTCAAAAAGCTAAAGAGACGGCAGATTTATTTAATTGGGAAGCTGCTGCTCAAAAATTGCTAGGATTAATGCGAAAGTTGTTTTAAGAGCAGAAATTATGGGACTCGAACGCAAAATGTTTAGGGGAATGTTTTCACCCGGGGAAGTGGTACGATTAAAACAGCCTTGTTTTACTCCCGGCCGATTGTTTGAGCCAGGAAAATATAACGCTGATGAGTTGCCGGATATCGCTTTTGATATGGGTTTGGTAGACCATTTGCCACCAGTCAAAGGTAAAAGTTCAGAAAATCTCAATGTTCAGAACCCGCCAGATCAAAACCTTGAGGAATAAACTCTCGTTGGCAGTAAGGACTTCAGTCCTAAAAATCCCTGTTGGTAGTAAGGACTTTAGTGCTGAAAATTAAAATAAATAATCAAAGACTCAAGTCCTGACTGCAAAAAAGATAAAGCCAAATTAACCATTTTGCTCTATCTGGGCAATTAACTGTTTCAAAACTTGACTAGCTTTATCGTTCTCAATCTGACAAGTTCCGGCATTCTGGTGTCCACCGCCGCCATACCTCAACATTAACTCCCCAATATTAGTTTTAGAAGTTTTGTTAAAGATTGACTTGCCAACTGCGAAAACAGTATTTTGTTGTTTCAGTCCCCAAAGTACGTGAATCGATATATTGCACTGAGGGAACAAAGCATAAATTACAAAACGATTTCCCGCATAAATCACATCTTCGTTACGCAAATCCAAAACAACTAAATTATTATAAACTTGGGCGCATCGCTGTATTTGCTCTTTAAATTTTTCTTCTTGCTCGAAGTAGAGGTCTACTCTTTCTTTTACATCAGGAAGCTGCAATATTTCATCGATAGTATGATATTTGCAGTAATCGATTAACTGCATCATTAACTGATAATTGGAAACGGTAAACTCTTTAAACCTTCCCAACCCGGTTCGTGCGTCCATTATGAAGTTTAACAGCACCCATTCTTGCGGATGCAGAACCTCTTCTTGGGCAAATTGAGCGGAATCTGATTTGTCAACTGCAGCCATCATTGCCTCAGAAATATCAGGAAACTTTGCTGCACCTCCATAATATTTGTACAGTACCCTAGCTGCTGAAGCTGCATAGGGATCGATGATGTGGTTGATTTTGATTTTCTCGTGTCTAAGAGTTTCGCTGAAATGGTGATCGAAAGCTAGATGAACTCCCTCAACATAGGGTAAATTGGTGCTAATATCGTTATTTGTTATTTCGATTTTCCCATCCTGCATATCTTTAGGATGCACGAATTTAATCTCGTCGATCATATCGAGTTCTTTGAGCAAAACTGCACAGACTAGACCGTCAAAATCGCTGCGGGTGACTAATCTGTATTTTTTAGTGAGTGGCATATGCTTCTGTGATAGGGAGGAACTGATCACCAGCTAATATAACGTATTACCCGATCGCTTTCCAATATGAACACAGACCCTTACGCTTGGATAGAGAAGGCCCTGGACACAGTTCGCCGTGCCAATTGGTATAGATCGCCAGAATCGATCGAAAGTTCCCCTGGGCCTGTGGTAAAGTTAGCAGGCCACAGCCTGATTAACTTTGCCAGCAACGATTATCTGGGACTTGCGGGCGATGACAGGTTAATTGAAGCTGCTATAGCTGCAACTAAGGAATTTGGTACGGGTGCGACGGGTTCGAGGTTGGTCAGCGGACACCGCGATTTGCACCGACAGTTAGAACAAGCTATTGCTAATTTAAAACAAACTGAAGATGCTTTAGTATTCAGTTCGGGATATTTGGCGAATCTAGGGGCGATCGCATCCGTTGTCGGCAAGCGCGATTTGATATTATCTGACAAGTACAACCATTCGAGCCTGAAAAACGGAGCCACACTCAGCGGTGCAACTGCCCTAGAGTACAGTCACTGCAATCTTGAGGATTTAAAAGCCAAGCTAGAGCAAAATCGCGCAAGGTACCGCAAGTGTTTAATTATTACCGATAGCGTCTTTAGCATGGATGGGGACTTGTGTCCGCTGCCGCAGTTGTTGGCTGTGGCCGAAACCTTTAACTGCATGGTATTAGTAGATGAAGCTCATGCTACGGGAGTTTTCGGTGCTAGCGGTGCCGGTTGTGCAGAACATTTCGGGTGTACGGGAACACCACTGATTCAAGTGGGGACACTCAGCAAAGCTTTGGGAAGTTTAGGTGGTTACGTTGCGGGCTCTGCTGCTTTAATTGATTTTCTGCGTAATCGAGCTGCGAGTTGGATTTATACTACAGCATTGACGCCTGCTGACGCGGCGGCTGCTTTAGAAGCTGTGAGGATTGTACAGCAAGAACCAGAACGCCGAGTTCGGTTGCGACAAAATATCGAAACTTTCAAATATTGCGCGATTACCAATTACCAATTACCAATTAGTAATTCCCTCTCCCCAATTTTCACTCTTCCGTTAAAAGATGCAGCCTCCGCTTTAACAGTCGGCAGCAAACTCAAGGAAATGGGTATTTTTGCTCCAGCGATTCGGCCTCCGACTGTCAGCGTGAGTCGAATTCGGATTTCGCTGATGGCAACTCACGAGCTCGCACACCTTCAGCAGTTGGTAGAGGCGCTGAAGCAAGTTTTGAGTTTTGACTAAATGTTGAGTGCGTACCGCGCACCGCTTGACTAAATGTAAATGTTGGGCATCGGGCATCGGGCATCGGGCATCGGGCATCAGCCTAATGACTAATGACTACTGACTAATGACTAATGACTTCTGATTGTCAAGATATCGCTATTGACTTATGACCAATCTTATACAGGAGTTTGGTCGATCGGTCAACAACTGTAAATTTTTTGTAAATTTAGATACTTTTTGGAATTTAGCGCTATATTAGAGAAGTAGCAGGTACACCAAATTTAATATAAGGAACGTCCACCATGAACACAAATCGTCAAAACGTAAAAAAAGTAGCAGAAACCCACCGCGCTAACATTCACAAGCAACTGATGCACCGCATAGAAGTAGCGAGATCCAGTGGCAATCAAGATTTGGTTCGGGTGCTTGAAGAGGAAATGAGACAGCTTTAAAGAAGCTGGAACTAGAATTTGCCGTAGTTTGGTTTAGAGGGTTGTGCGAGAAATGCAGAATTCCGGCAACCGCTACCTGTGAAGTTTTGACTCCTCTCTTAGTTGGTAGGAAAAACCCCGGTTTCTTGAAGAAACCGGGGTTTTTATTGAACTTTTGGGTGCGCCGCAGCGCACATTACCCAGGATAAAAAAGTGTTGAGTTCAAAACTCAAAACTCAACACTTTTTATCTTCCTCCGACTACAACATTTTTAATCCGCAAATGGGGGCCGCCGACACTTACCGGCAAGCCACTCTGGCCACCTTTACCGCAACCGCCGTAGGCATAAACCGAGTCATTTCCTATCGACTCAATATCCTTTAAAGTCTGAAATACATTGCCGCTTAAAGTGACATCGCTCACGGGTTCGGCTAATTTGCCGTCGCGAATCATAAAACCTTGAGCCGCCGCAAAGGTAAACATTTCGCCGTTGGTTTGTCCTCCCAACATCCGCACTGCATAAACTCCTTCGTCAATGTCGGCAACCATTTCGTCAAAGGAATGTTCGCCAGACTCGATCGCAGTATTAGTCATCCGCACCAAAGGCATAAAAGTAGCGCTCAAAGCCCGGGCATTTCCCGTCGGACTTTCGCCCATTTTGCCCGCAGTCTCGCGATTGTGCATCCGAGCGGCTAAAACTCCATTTTTAATTAAATGCTTGCACTGAGCCGGCACGCCTTCGTCGTCGTATTTCAAGGTTCCGGGTAATCCCGGCACAGTTGCGTCGTCAATTACATTCAATTGTTCGATCGCCACAGACTTGCCCAAAGTCAACAATTCCTGCATTTTCGGGTTTTCGTAAATGCCGTCTGCTTCCGACAAATGCCCGAAAGCTTCGTGAATAAAAACCCCCGACAAATAAGGGTCTAAAATCACCGGATACTGACCACCTTTCACCGATTTTGCCTCTAATTGGCCTACAGCTCGAACGGCAGCACTCTTAACACGATCTTCAATATTTGTCAAGACATCGTAATCCGATCGCGAGTGAATCGACTCAAACCCTTGGCGGACGACACCGCCCTCGCCGCGGGCGATCGCTCCGAAACGTCCGGTCACGTCCAAGCGCTCTTGAGCGATGCAAGTCCCTTGAGAATTCACAAAATAAGTAATCCCAAATCTGTCGCTGTAACCTGCCATTGTCGTCTGAATTCGCGGGTCATGATCTAACAGCAACTGATTGTAAGATTCGAGCAATTTCCGCTTTTCGGCTAGAGTAATAGAGCGCGGATCGCGGCCCAATTCCACCGCTACATAATCTTGAATCGGGGTGACATCTGCTAGTAGAGTTTTTTCACTACCAACCAAACGAGATTGCACTACAGCTTCTTCAATGCGGTCTTTTAATTCATCTAAACCGTTAAAAGTTACAAAACTCCAGCCACCTTTGTGACAGGCGCGGATGCCGCCGGCGAGACTAAAACTGCGGTTGACAGCATCTAACTGAGGGCCGCGAAAACTAATCGCAGTTGACTCGCTTTGTTCGAGGCGAACTTCTAGATAATCCACGCGATCGCGGTAAGGTGCGATCGCTTCCATCAACTGTTCTTGCATCAAATTGCCCCTATGAATGATTAGCCGTAGCGCTGAAAAAAATTATTGCTAAACCTATTTTAGCTAATAACTCCCGTCTTTCGGGTGCGCGTTCCCCCACCGGTGTGGTGCGGGAGCATGGCGCGTCCTACCCCATCGAGGGCGAGTCAGTCGATTTTAGATTTTAGATTTCAGATTTTAGATTGATCCCGTCTTGAGCCTGCGCGTTGGAATGAATCCGGGGGCTTATGACGACATTACTTTCGGTCAGTCGATTGTAGATTTAAAACTTTTTCCATAGAATTAATGATGAGAGGCTTGCCGATCGCCCGCGTTCGACGGGCGTCCTCGAACACAACAAACTCGCGCCCGCTTGCGAAAAGCCCGGTATGCCGAAAATTTTGGATTTGCCTAGAGAAATCAAACTAAACTAAATCTATCTAAAGACGTAAAAAAATACCTTAACCCCCGGCAGATGGAATACTTTAAGGTTAAAAAATTCCAAATTTCACCGTATTTAGCAGCTATTTCGGCATCAATAGCAATTTTGGTCGGAGTTGGCATTTTAGATCGATCGGAACAGCGGCGGTTTTTTCACTACAACCGCGCTAGCACCCTCGATCGCCTCAGCACAGTCCGTTCAAAGCTGGAAGGCTCTTTGAATTCCCGCCTGTTTTTGATGCGGGGTTTGGGGGCTTACATTTCCAACAACCCAAACATCACCGAAGCCGAGTTTGCAGCGACGGCGAGAATTCTGGTGGCACAGCAACCGGGCATTCGCGCCATAACTTTAGTTAAAGGCACGACGGTCGCTTACATTTATCCGCGGGAGGGAAATGAATCGGCGATCGGAGTTGACTTGACGACGCTACCCGAACAGCGGGAAATGGTCAAAGAGGTCATCCGAACCAGAAAAACTTTGCTAGCCGGGCCCGTGAAATTATTGGAGGGGGACGAGACTTTCATCAGCCGATCGCCGATTTTTCTCACACCCTCCGGCGCCGAGGCAGAAAAAGGAGTTTACTGGGGCTTGACAGGCCTGATCATCGACAAAAATACCCTCATTGAGGAAGCAGGACTCAACGACTCCTCAGCGAAGCTGCAATACGCTCTGCGGGGCAAAGACGGTTCGGGAGCCTCCGGCCCTGTGTTTTTCGGTGACGGGTCAATTTTTGAGCAGAATCCCGTGGTGCTGGAAGTGACTTTGCCCAACGGTTCCTGGCAGTTGGCAGCAATTCCGGCGGGAGGATGGCCTGCGAATTCGCCGTTTCGGGGCTGGCTGCTTTTTGGAGGTGGCTTGCTGGCACTTTTGAGCGGGGCGGCGGTTTTTAACTGGGTGTACGGCCGTGCGAAACTGCGGGAGAGCGAAGTTAAGTACCGGCAATTAGTTGAGAATGCTAACAGCATGATTGTGCAGTTAGACAGTGAAGGTAATATTACTTTTTTTAACGAGTTTGCTGAAGATTTTTTCGGGTATTCAGAAGCAGAAATCATCGGCCAAAGTGCGATCGGCACAATTATACCGAAAACAGAGTTATTTGAAAGTGACTTCGCGACAAAGATTCGAGACTGTTTGACACAGCCGGAAAAATACTTCCAAAACGAAAATGAAAACATCCGCCACAATGGAGAAAGGGTGTGGATAGCGTGGACAAATAAACCTTTACTAGATGCGAAGGGAAATGTGGCAGGACTGCTTTGTATCGGGACGGATATTAGCGATCGCAAACAAGCTGAAATCGCCCTGCAAGGTTCTGAAGCGGAACTTCGAGCTTTGTTCGCTGCCATGAACGATGTAATTTTCGAGATTGATATTGAGGGACGCTTGCTGAAAATTGCCCCGACAAATCCAGAATTATTGTACAAGCCACCGGCGGAATTTTCCGGGCAAAAAATCAGCGAATTATTCGAGCCAGAAATGGCAGATATTTTTCACGATAAAATTCGCACCGCCCTTGCTAGAAATCAAACCTGTACTTTTGAATATAACCTGGAACTTGCCAGCGTACAAACGTGGTTTGCCGCTACCATTTCGCCAATGAAAGAAAACACGGCTCTGTGGGTAGCCCGCAACATTACGGAGCGCAAGCAAGCTGAAAATTGGTTAACGGGTCAAAAACAAATTTTAGAAATGATTGCTAAGGGTGCTTCTCTGGGCGATACTTTAAATACTTTAGTTAAAATTATCGAGCAGCAATCTAGAGATGTCATCGGTTCGATATTGCTTCTAGCTCCAGACGGAAAACATTTGCTGCACGGAGCCGCGCCCAGTTTGCCCGACAGTTACAATGCTGCTATTCATGGCATAGCCATCGGGCCGGATGTCGGTTCCTGCGGCTCTGCTACCTTTAGCCGCCAACAGGTAATCGTTACAGATATTGCCAGGGATCCTTTGTGGGAAAATTATCGAGATTTAGCCTTGAGTTTTGGACTGAGAGCTTGCTTGTCTACTCCTATTTTCTCATCTCAGGGTCAAGTTTTGGGGACTTTTGGAATGTATTATTCCCAACCGCGCTACCCCAAAAACTTTGATCTGCAATTGATAGAAGCGTCGATTAATTTAGCAGGAATTGCGATCGAACGCAACCAGGCAGAAGAAAGTCTCAAACAGCTCAATCAAGAACTCGAAAATAGAGTGAAACAGAGAACTGCTCAATTGATGCAAACTGAAGAACGCTGGCAGTTAGCACTCAAAGGCAACAATGACGGCATTTGGGACTGGAACTTGCAAACCGGTGAACTTTTTGTTTCCGATCGCTTTAAGGAAATCACTGGTTACGAAGATAGTGACATTAGCGATTACAATAATACATGGAATACGAATTTACATCCCGATGATTTAGTGAGTTCTCAGCAACTTCTTCAAGAACACTTGGAGAGAAAAACGCCTCATTACATCACCGAATACCGCTTGTGGTGCTATAACCGCGCTTACAAATGGATATTGAGTCGGGGACAAGCTTTGTGGGACGCATCTGGAAAAGCAGTCCGCATGGTAGGTTCAATTACTGACATTACGGAACGCAAACAAGCAGAGGAAGCACTGCGGGAAAGCGAGGCAAAATTCCAAAAGCTGTCTGCTAATTTGCCGGGAATCATTTATCAATTTTTGTTGCGTGCAGATGGCTCTTCCTGTTTTCCTTACATAAGTGCTGGTTGCCGAGAACTTTTTGAGTTAGAACCAGAATATATTATTAAAAATGCGGCTGTGCTAACAGATTTGGTTCATCCCGACGATCGCGACAATTACGACGAATCTATTGCTATTTCTGCCCAAAATCTGCAACCTTGGCAGTGGGAAGGACGGCTGGTACTACCTTCAGGCAAAATTCGCTGGTTTCAGACAAATTCGCGTCCTGAAGCTAAGGAAAACGGCGATATTCTTTGGGACGGCATCACCGTTGATGTTACCGATCGCAAACAAGCTGAATTAGAATTGCAAGAAAGCCAGCAGTTTATTCAAAAAGTAGCCGAGGCTACTCCCGGTATTTTGTATCTATACGACTTGGAAGAACAGCGAAATATCTACACGAATACTTCACTGTTCGGGCTTTTGGGATATACCCTTGACGACATTACAGCGATGGATTCGTCACTCATGCCTCAGTTGATCTACCCCGAAGATTTGCCTAAAATTGTGGAACATCACGCGAGCTTTGCAGAAGTTGAAGATGGCGAAACTAGGGAAATTGAGTACCGGGTACAGGGAGCATACGGTCAATTGTTGTGGCTGCAAAGCCGGGATACTATTTTTAGTAGGAATGCGGAGGGTCAGGCTAAGGTAATAATTGGAGTTTCCCAGGATATTACGACTCGCAAGCAAGCAGAGGAAGCACTGCGGCAAAGCGAGGAACGAGAAAGAGAAAAAGCCAGAGATTTAGAGTCAGCGCTGCGGTCATTGCGCTCTACTCAAACTCAACTCATTCAAACAGAAAAAATGTCTTCTTTGGGGCAATTAGTGGCTGGGATCGCTCACGAAATTAATAATCCCGTTAATTTCATTCACGCTAACATTGATTATCTCAACCAGTATACTACACAGTTGCTGGATCTTGTTACTCTTTACGAACAGGAGTATCCCGCTCCTAATTCAAAAATTGTCGATCGCATTGAAGAGATTGATTTGGATTTCATGGCTGAGGATTTAAGAAAAGTTATGGGTTCGATGCAGGTAGGAAGCGAGCGCATCCGGCAAATTGTATTGTCCCTCAGAAATTTTTCGCGACTGGACGAATCGGCAATGAAGCCGGTGGATATTCACGAGGGAATTGAGAGCACTTTGTTAATTTTGCAGCACCGCTTGAAGAGTCGGGACAGCCGCCCGGAAATTGAAGTAATTAAGGAGTTCGGGAAACTGCCGCTGGTGGAGTGCTATGCCAGCCAACTGAATCAGGTGTTTATGAATATTATTGCTAATGCAATTGATGCTATTGAAGAGCGATATCACCAGTTATCGGTTCCACAATCAGAGACAAAGAGTGGCCGCATTACTATTTCCACTGGTGTAACCCCCCAGAACACTGTGAGGGTAGAAATTTCGGACAACGGTACGGGTATTCCCGATGGGATAGTCGATCGCATTTTTAACCCGTTTTTTACTACGAAAGCTGTGGGGAAAGGTACGGGGTTGGGAATGTCTATCGCGCACTCGATTGTGGTGGAAAAGCACAAGGGTAAGATTGAGTGCATTTCTTCCATAGGATGCGGAACAACTTTTCAGATTGAGATTCCGATCGACAAAGTGTATAAATAGTAGGGCGTCAGTCGATTTTAGATTTTAGATTTTAGATTTTAGATTTGAGATTGACTCCGCAGTGGTAGGGTGCGTCAGTCGATTTTAGATTTTAGATTTGAGATTGACTCCGCAGTGGTAGGATTCGTCAGCAGAGCCTGATTTTCAGGCGCGCAGCCAGGGGCCATAAGCTGACTCACCCTACAATTTAAAGACTAAAATAGACGGAAGCTGCTAACGAAGCGGTGCTGCATCAAACCTTTAATTGTATAAAAATTGACATGATGGGATTAATCCTGGAAGCCCTGCAAGCAATGGGACACAATGTCCGCTGGATGTCTTGGAATTTGTTTTTGGGTTTAGTGCCGCTGGGCCTGAGTTTTTGGCTGTTCCGCAAACCTCGATCGCGCTGGCTGCTGTGGGGTACGGGCTTTCTCCTAGGCGCTACTTTTTTGTCCAGTACGCGCCCTGTTTTTGCGTATCTGAGGCACATAGTGCAAGATGTGGGCAAAACTTACGTTTTGGGGGCGATCGCGATTACACTGGCACTGATGGCTGTAGACATCTGGGTACTGCGGCAGCGCGGAGTTCGCTCTCTCCGGTGGTGGGGCGGTTTTTTCTGGTTTATCGCATTTTTACCCAATGCGCCCTACGTTTTAACTGATATCATTCACCTGATCCGCCAGATTAAAGAGGGGAACTCGGTGTGGACTGTGACTCTGGCTTTGATTCCCCAATATCTCGCGTTTATGCTGGCCGGGTTTGGAGCTTACGTGCTGTCGGTGATGAATTTGGGTTACTATTTGAAGCAACAGGGTTTGAGTAGATTTATCCTGGTAACGGAGATAACTATACACGCACTTTCGGCGATCGGCATTTATTTAGGGCGATTTATCCGCTTCAACACTTGGGACATTCTGACTAACCCCGATGCGCTGGTTAACAGTGTAATGAACGATTTGATAGGCAAGCGTCCGGTTTTAGTAATGGCTGTCACTTTTGTAGTAATTGCTGTTTTGTATTGGCTAATGAAACAAGTAATTTTAGGGATTAGCCAACGATTTTACAGCAGTAAATTGCAGTCGGACTTGGCCGGCGATAGCGCAACTTCTTCCAGCTAGAGCGATTTGAGATTTGAGATTAAAGAATTGATTTAACAGATGAATATAAGAGCTTGAACAAAGCTCCCAAATTTTTGGTCTCCACCAGTTAACTCGGAAAACCAGTTTCCGTCTCTGGGTGAGACAAATTTTTTCGCAAAACTCCGACATAAATTACTGCTGCCGTTTGTCACAATAGTTGATATGTTAGAACAGTCAAAGTAGTTTTGTAAACAGCAAAGATGAATCGATTTGACCGTCAGTTGTGGCAGAGATTTATTGCGATCGCTCAACCTTACTTTTATCCTTTAGAGCCTGGGGGCGGCAGAATATTTTTAGGATTAGTAGCGCTGTTGTTGATATTTCTCTTCGCTGCGATGTTTGTACTCGTCAGCGCTGTATGTTTGGGTACTCAAGTCTTATTTCCCGAATTTGTCAATAGTATTGCAGCCGGCTTAGTTACTTTGTTGAAAGGAATTATTAATTCGCCCGCAATTGCGATCGTGGCTTTAATGTTAATTCTTCCTTTCAGCGCTTTTGTCTGGTTCAAAGACAGATTGACACCGCACTGGCAGCCCTGGGCTTTATTGACTTTGCTGCTTTTTTTGTCGCTGTCAGTCAGCGGTATGAATGTAATAATTAGTTACGTCGGTAACTTTTTTAACACAGCACTAGCTAAGAAAGACCAGCTCAATTACTGGAAGTATCTGTTTGTGTATGCAGGGGTTTTTATAGTCGGCACTCCCATTGTGGTAATTTACCGGTATACCGAAGATAAATTGGGTATCTACTGGCGGGAGTGGATGACTAATAAGTTCCTCGATAAGTATTTTCAGAATCGGGCTTATTACGAAATAAATTTACACAAGGAAATCGACAATCCAGACCAGCGAATTTCCGAAGATGTCCGCTCTTTTACCCGGACAAGTTTGTCATTTATGCTGCTCATCCTTGGTTCAATAGTTAATATTATATCTTTTACTGGTATCCTGTGGTCTATCTCAAAACAACTTTCGATTTTTCTGATTATCTATGCTATTGTGGGCACGACAGCTACTCTAGTTTTTGGTCAAAGATTAGTACCTCTGAATTTCGAGCAACTTAAAAAAGAAGCAAATTTTCGCTACGGACTGGTTCACATTCGCGACAACGCCGAATCTATTGCTTTTTATGGAGGCGAGGAGCAAGAATCATTTCAAATAAAGCAGCGATTTGTGGAAGTATTCCGCAATTTTAATTTGCTAATTGGTTGGCAGCGAAACTTGGATTATTTCACAACTGGATACGGATATGCTGTTGTGATTATTCCGGCTTTGTTTCTAGCTCCAACTTATTTTGCAGATCAAAGTGGTACAATCGAGTTTGGAGATATCACTCAAGCTGGTTTTGCTTTCACTCAGGTTTTGCGCGCTTTTTCTGTGATTGTAACTCAGATTGAGCCGCTGAGTTCTTTTGCAGCTAGTATCAATCGTTTGACTGTATTTACAGATACTCTGGAAGCGAAAAAAGCGGTATCTCGTCCTGGAGGAACTGCTATAGATGTAGTAGTAGATTCTCAGTTGACACTGGAGCACGTTACTTTAGATACTCCGCAGCATCAAAAGACTTTAATTAGGGATTTGTCGGTAGCAGTGCAGCCCGGTGAAGGACTGTTAATTGTCGGTCAAAGCGGTGCTGGAAAGAGTTCCTTGCTGCGGGCAATTGCGGGTTTGTGGGACGCGGGAACGGGCCGTTTAGCGCGGCCAGAATTGGGGGAAATGCTGTTTTTGCCGCAGCGTCCTTATATGATTTTGGGTAGTTTGCGATCGCAACTTTTGTATCCCCATACCAGCAGCGAGGTTGATGAGGAAAAATTGCGCCGCGTTTTGGCATCAGTAAACTTAGCAGATTTGCCGGACAGATTGGGCGGTTTTGATGCGAATTTAGATTGGGGCGAGATTTTGTCGCTGGGAGAACAGCAACGTTTAGCTTTTGCTAGATTGTTATTGACGGAACCGAGATACGCTATTTTGGATGAGGCGACAAGTGCTTTGGATTTGAAGAACGAGCAACATTTATACGAGCAGTTGCAAGCCACTAAAACTACGTTTGTGAGTGTCGGCCACCGAGTGAGTTTAGTGAAATATCACCAGCAGGTTTTGGAACTTATGGGCGATGGGAGTTGGCGGGTGCTTTCTGCCCAAGAATACCGCGCTACTGCGACAATTTTTGGCTGATACAGCGCTGCTTTCAAAAATTGTAATATTTACCCGGTTTTTGATAGGCTGTGGGTTGGGGTGCGGTTGGATATTTATGGTTTAGTGCTATAAATTAAGCGCCGCGCCTCCACTATACAATAGGTTTTACGGATGAGGAGACAGCAACAATTTAGGGCGATAAACTCCCCGTTTCTCATAGCATCTTTGATTAAAGAATTGAAGAATTGAATAATTGAAGAATTGAATAATTTGGAATGACTGATTGTGTATTGGTTTGGAGTACGAGCCTAGAGGTGTATTTTTTTAACTGGTATCACAATCGATAATTGGGTATAAATATCTAAAACTACCCAAACAACAAAAAGCAAGCTGAACGTTGGTAGATTCGATTCAATTGCTCGCCCGCGAGAACTCACACAATATAATAGAAGATAGATTTTTAGTATAGACGAGATTCCTACCTTGACTACTCCGATTCCTCAAAACTTTGTGCAAACGATCGCCAAACAACGCGGTGTCACAGATGCCGAGTTAGAAACTGTGTTTATGGCTCTCGACGGTCAATCTACGGCGACGATCGCAACCAAGCTTGGCATTAGCGACATCGCCGTTCGCAAAAGACTAGGCGAAGTTTACAAAAAGTTTCAGATCGGGGGGAATGGCCCTGGAAAGCTTTCGGAATTGAGGCATCAGTTGCTGTTTTCATACCACATCGATCAGGGAACGAGCGATTTTAGTGGAGGTAAAGGCTCTCTATTGAAGATGGCCATCGGACACCGAGAGGAAGATTGGGGCCAAGCACCGGATGTTTCGGTTTTTTACGGACGGACTGAAGAATTAACTACTTTAAAGCAGTGGATTGTATCAGATAATTGTCGCCTGGTAGCGCTGCTTGGTTTGGCTGGTAGCGGCAAAACAACTCTGTCGGTGCAGTTGGCAAAACAGGTACAGAATGAGTTTGATTTTGTGATTTGGCGATCGCTGCGATCGACACCCGCACCATCCGACTTCCTAGGAAGCTTAATTCAACTTTTTTCTAACCAACAAAAACCCGATGTGCCGTTAGGGGATCTCGCCCCTACGGGGGCTACGCCAACGAATAGGATCGACCTCAACAGCAAAATTTCGCGCTTGGTCGAGTATCTGCGAAAACACCGCTGTCTGGTAATTTTAGACGATTTTGAAGCGGTTCTCAAACCCGAAGAATTAGCGGGACACTATCGCGAAGGCTACGAAGGATATCGAGATTTAATTGTGCGGCTCGGTGAGGTCAATCACAATAGCTGTTTACTGCTAGTTAGTTGGGAAGAGCCTACGGAACTGGCTTTGCTGGCGGGAGAAAAAGTGCGGTCTTTAAAACCTGCTATTTCCGAGGAAATAGCGCGGGAAATTTTCCAAGAAAAAGGTTTGTCGCCTCAAGATCGAGAGTTGGAAATCTTGTTATCCCGGTACGGAGGCAATCTGTTAGCCTTAAAGATTGTAGCGACAACAATTAACGAGTTTTTCGAGGGGAATGTTTTAAAGCTTTTGGAAGCTACGGCGTTATTTATTGAAGAACATATCAGCAATTTGCTGGCGCAACAGTTCGATCGAATGTCGAGTTCAGAACAAGAGATTGCCTACTGGATTGCTATTGCTCAAATCCCGATTTCCCTGGCGACTTTGCGAGAGCAGATGTTGGTCAATTCATCGCTTTCGGATTTGCTAAAAAATCTCGATTCTCTAGGTCGTCGCTCGCTGATTGACAAAATTAGTGAGGGCGGGGAAACTGTTTTTATGCTTCAGCCTTTGATCGTGCAATATGTGACGGATAGATTAGTCGATCAGATTCGAGCGGAGGTTTTGGAGACGGTTAAGACCCAAGGAATAGAAAGAATGCGGCTGTTGAAAACTCACAAATTGAGCATCAACATTGCTAAACGGAAAGGGGATAAAGGCGAACCAAGTCGCTCTATTTTAGCATTAGTAAAAAATCGGTTGCAAGTGTTGTTTGTGAAGACGACAGGCTTTGAAGAACCGCTAAATATCTTGAAAAAAGTAGCCTCTGATCTCGATGATAAATCGATTCTTGAGGTGGGATATGCTAGGGAGAATCTGGCGCAGATTATTTCAGAAATTCAGCGATAAGAAAAAAGCGATCGCCCTTTGACAAAAGCGATCGCCCAATTTTCAACAAAAACAGAGTTCGAGAAAATTATTTGACAATGCCAAAAACCGATGCAGATTCAGCCCCTGTAATTTTGTCCAAAGCAGGCGATTTTTGAGCTTGGGCAATTTTGGGAACCAAAAGTTGATTCGCATAAATCCGAGGATTTTGTTGAGCAATTTGGATGTAAGATTGGCGGACTTCTGCGTTGACTGCGACAGTCTTGGCATCGTAGACTTGCATCGCCATGTTGGGATAAAAACCAATGCCGACAATCGGTATCAAAAAGCAAAATGCGATCGCCACTTCCCGAGGTTTAGCATCAATAAACGGTGCATCACCAGGCAAAACGCAACTATTACCAAAACAAACCGCTTCATCCAGATTGTTTCTTTGATTCTGCAGATTTAGATCCTCAAGGTCGCAAGCAGCTAGGGTGCCACAGTTGTAAAATAACTGTCGCAGCATCGAGAGCAAATAAATCGGCGTCAAAATCAGTCCTACAGCAGCCAGGAACACTGTCACCGCGCGGAAAGAACCGCTGTACATATCGCTAGTTGCGACGCCCACAAACACGGACAATTCGCTAGCAAAACCGCTCATTCCGGGGAGTGCCAAAGATGCCATCGCGCCTACGGTAAACAAGGCAAACACTTTCGGCATGACTTTTCCAATCTCGCCCATCTCGTCCATGATCATTGTATGGGTGCGATCGTAAGTAACGCCAGCCAGGAAGAACAATACTGAGGCGATTAAACCGTGAGAAATCATTTGCAACAGCGCCCCGTTGATTCCCAAATCCGTGAAGGAAGCAATACCCAACAACACGAATCCCATGTGAGAAATCGACGAATTCGCTAAGCGGCGCTTCATGTTCGATTGGCCGAAGGAATTCAGCGCGCCGTAGATAATATTGACTACGCCGAGCACCGCCATAATCGGTGCAAAGTAAACGTGTGCTTGGGGAAGAAGTTCCAAATTCAGGCGAATCAGTCCGTATCCGCCCATTTTCAGCAATACACCGGCCAGAATCATCGAAACAGGAGAAGATGCTTCACCGTGGGCATCAGGTAGCCAAGTGTGGAAGGGGAAAATCGCCAGTTTCACACCGAAGGCAATCAGCAGTCCCGCATAAAGCAGGAGTTCTAAGCCCAGTGGGTAGTCCTTCAAGCCTAGTTCTACCATGTCGAAGGTGGGAGTGCCTCCGCCGTAGAATGCCATTGCCAAGGCAGCTATCAAAATAAAGATGGAAGCGCCTGCGGTGTAAATCAAGAATTTGGTAGCTGCGTAGCGGCGGTTTTGTCCGCCCCAAATCGAGATTAACAGGTACACCGGAATTAGTTCTAGTTCCCAGACAATGAACAGCAGCATGATGTCTTGGGCGACGAAAACTCCTATTTGTGCGGAGTACATCACCAGCATCAGGAAGTAGAATAGTCGTGGCTTGCGATCGACTTCCCAGGCTGCAAAGATTGATAGCGTCGTCACCAATCCCGCCAACAGTACCAACGGCACTGACAGTCCGTCAACGGAAACAGACCAGTTGAGACCTAAAGAAGGTATCCAGGAATATTGCTCTACGATTTGGAAAGTAGAGATGCTTGGATCGTAATGAGTCCAAAACACCCAGCACATTAATACAAAATCTGCAATACCTACGCCTAGGGCATACCAGCGAATGGTTTTGCCGTCTGTATCGGGCAGAAAAGGGATGGCGAGGGAAGCTAGGAGGGGTAGGATGACAATTGCGGTCAGCCAAGGAAATTGATCCGCTATCATATTGAGAATAAATACTTAGTTGGAAGTTACCAAAATTATAATACTAAATTTAATTAAAACTTAAGATTTATTCATAAATATTTTTTATATCCCGATAAACGCGGATAAAAATATCACGAATTGCTACACACGTCAAGGGTTATTCGATTTTTGATTTTCGATTCAGGACTTACGAACAACAAAATATAGCGTTTTGTAGGCGCAATCTGCCTGTGGTTGCGCCTATTCTGGTAGAGGGTTGGTTAAAAGTGGAGTTTTTCATAGGGCGGAGTTGCTCTGACCGATAGTTCTGGTAGTTTCTCGATGGGATGGGGCGGGTTTATCTGATTTGTCGGTGGGTGTCATATATTTCGGTGAACCCGCCCCTTGCAAGCTCCAAGTAACGCCTGAGCATTCCATCAAAATTGATGCAACCCTTCAGGCATTCGCTAATGCTTGTGAATACGTGAATCAAACTGTGCCGCCAACTCTGACAAATGAATTGGCGATGCAATCTGCAGGTATATCACAATGTCAGAGAGATGTTTGGACTTTCGGCGCAGTTGGCAATCCATGCTATTAGACGGGTTTCTGGTAACAGAAAAACAGCTAAAAAAGATGGGAAGCCTGTTAACAAATTTGCTCCTACTAGCGTCACTTACGATACCCGTATCTTTTCTTTTAGGGAAAAAGATTGGACAGTAAGTTTGACTACTACTGGTGGTAGGGAACGGTTTGTACTGGCTATCGGAAACTACCAACTTGGATTGCTGAAAGGTCAAAACCCCAAGACTGCTACTTTGTGCAAACGCAAAATGGCAGTTACTATCTTAATATTCAGCTTGAATCTCAGCCAGCCGAGCCTCCACCTTGCAATCAAGTTTTGGGTTGTGACTTGGGTAGGACTGATATTGCGGTCACTTCTGATGGAGATACATTTAGCGGCAAACAAATTACCAAAGTTAAAAACCATTATGCCAAGTTGAGAGCAAATATCCAGCGAAAAGCCACGAAAGGCACGCGCAGCACTCGGCGTAGATGTCGAGAATTGTTGAAACGGTTGTCGGGCAAGGAAAAGCGCTTTCAGACTTTGGTAAATCACACTATCAGTCACCGTATCGTAACCAAGGCTAAGAACAAAAATCAAGTTATCGCTTTGGAAGATTTGACGGGAATTAGGGAACGCACAAATCAGCAGCCACGCTCGCAGAAAGAGCGGAGACTTAGTAATAGCTGGGCGTTCTTTCAGTTGCGTCAATTCCTCATCTACAAAGCTATAAAGCATAGCGTAAAGATTCTGTTTGTTGAGCCTAGATACACCAGCAAAATGTGCCACAAGTGCAATCACATTCATCCTGTAAAGGGTGAGTCTTATAGGAATGGCAAAAAGTTCGCTTGTGGTCATTGTGGATGGAAAGGTGATGCCGACTTAAACGGCAGTAAGAATATTGCTGCTATTGAGGCTTTCGTAAATAAGCCCGAAGGTTCGAGATTGTTTTGCAAGGTGCAAGATCATTTCAGGGCTATTGAAAGCCCACACTGTAGCTGTACTCAGGTCCGTGCTGGGTAATTTACAGCACCATCTGATTGAGATTACTGCGAGGATTAAAAGTGCGATTTGCTTTGATTTTTTCATAGCATTCGCGTTCTACACTGCTAATTTCTTTCGGTGGCACGATCGCAATTTTGACCAACAAATCAGTCCGCTCGTTTTTCTTCGGTTTCGGCCATCCCTTGCCCCGCAACCGCAAAGACTGACCCGAACGAATCCCGGCTGGAAATTTCACAGTGATCATACCTTCAGGCGCCGGCACTTCAATTGAAGATCCCAACACCGCTTCGTCGGGAGTTATCGGCACTTCGCAGACCAAATTCTCTCCCTCAAACTGGAAGAAAGCGTGAGGCAAAACTTCTAATTTTAGGTACAAATCTCCCTGTTGCTTCGTGTACGGGTCAACTTGACCTTTGCCTTTTATCCGAATTTTGCTGCCGGTTTTCACTCCTGCTGGAATCGAAACTTCCCCCGTGGCGACTCGCTTAGAAGTTCCCCGAAATGCTTCCCCCAAAGTCAGGGAAATGGCGACCTCGGTGTCGAGAGAGCTTCCTGCGGTGCGATTTTCGTACCCCGCGAAATCTTCAAATCCGCCAAAACCTGTGGGCCCGCCGCTGGTGCTGCGGTAGTTGCTGTAATTCCACTTGGCGTTGCGGGCACTACCAGGACTACTACCTGCGCGACCTAACAAGGCATTGATAAATTCGTCAAAACTGCCGTACTCGCTGAAGTCAACCCCGCCAAAGTCTACATTCGTACTGCCCCCGCCCGGCCATCCGCCTGGAGTTGTGGCAGCTTGCTTCCAGTATTGACCGTATTGGTCGTATTTTTTGCGTTTTTCAGGGTCTGAGAGCACTTCGTAAGCTTCGTTTACTTCTTTAAAACGAGCTTCTGCTTCTTTGTTGCCGGGGTTCATGTCCGGGTGATATTTGCGGGCTAGTTTGCGGAAAGTTTTTTTAATTTCGTCAGAACTGGCAGTTTTGTTGAGTCCCAAAATAGCGTAATAGTCTTTAAAATCTGTTGCAGCCATTAAGCAATCCCCTCTTTATTAGTTGTTATTTGTTAGTTGTTAGTTGTTAGAAAGAATAAATCCCAAATTAGCCGCAGGATGGCGCATTAGTATAATGCCAGTAGCAGAAGTGCCTGCGGCATCTCATTCAAATTATAGGTTATCAAAGGTTTGGACTCGATCGAGTTCGGTTGTTGCTTGGCGTTCGATCGCAATTTCCGCACTCCCCTGCTGTTTAAGATTTTATAGCATTCGCCTCTCTCGTGCACAAGGGAGCCAGAGCAGCAGCCTCTAGAAATGCTTTTGGCATTCGACAGTAAAAACAATGCTTTCATCAATTAAGAACGTCCTTACCCTATCGGCCGTTGCTATACCTGTGAGCTTGGAGACTGTGAAACTCCTGTGGCGAAAACTTTTGGGGAGTTATGAGGCTTAGGGCTTTCGGGAGGCGGCAGCCCGATTGAGGTGAGGGGGGAAAGCTGCTGCTGTTGCGGGTGCGAGCCCAGGAGGGTTGACTTGCGCGGACGATCGATCTTTTTTTGGTCTTTTTTTCCGGAGCGCTGTGCGATGGCTACGCCCCGCCTTACGCCTACAAACTTTTCGATCGAAGCTCGATCGCCCACTCCAAATCTTAGGATCGCGAATTAAATAACTTACAATTTTAATTGTTATTGTGGGATGGGCGTCCCGCCCGTCCTTTTTGGACG
>NZ_JAUBPB010000175.1:0-1169 GCF_036700545.1 Microcoleus sp. SVA1B4 | reverse complement strand
GTATCCGCTCAATAAGTAGCGGTAGCACAGAAAAAAAAATAAGCAGAGTACACAAAGTGTCATAAAATAGGACACATGACGCCAAAGATTATTTCACAAGACAAGTCATCCTCAGATTTACTGCAAACCATCGACCCCCCAGGGATTGCAGACGAATCCATGCGTCATAAAGTAGAGCTCTTACTGAACCTCATTGAGCAATTACAATTAAAAGTCAAAGACTTAGAGTCAGAGAATCAACGGTTAAAAGATGAAAACAACCGATTGAAGGGAGAACAAGGAAAACCAGACATCAAAGCCAACTCCAAAGGGTTCAAAAGCCAGCACTCGTCAGAGAAAGAGCGAAAAACGCCAAAAAAGCATAGCAAAGGCAGTAAGAACGCGACGATTAAAATAGATCGAGAAGAAATACTAGAATATCCTAAAGACCAACTGCCAGCAGATGCAGAATTTAAAGGATACGAGCAAGTAATCATCCAAGATATCAGCTTGGCAACCGACAACATATTGTTCCGTAAACAGAAATATTACTCACCCTCACTCCGAAAAACTTATGTAGCAGAATTACCATTAGGCTACGAAGGAGAATTTGGACCAGGAATCAAAGCCTTAATCATCAGTTTGTACTATGGGGGCAATATGACGCAAGGCAAACTACTAGATTTTTTAGCCGATTTAGGTATTTCCATCTCAGCAGGTTATTTATCCAACCTGTTAATCAAAAACCACTCCGGTTTTGAAACCGAGAAACAAGAAGTTTATGATTCAGGACTAGCGAGTAGCCCTTGGCAACACTTTGACCAAACTGGCGCGCGTGTAGGTGGAGTCAACCATACCACCAATATCATCTGCAACCCTTTATATACAGTCTACTTTACAACAGCTAATAAAGATAGACTGACGGTAATCAAAGGATTACAGCCGGGACGAGAACTGAAATTTATTCTAAATCCACTCACATTCTCACTAATTCAGGACTTCAAAATCCCGATTAAATGGCAGAATGCTCTCAAGCTATTACCTCAAGAAACGGTGTTGAGTGAGTCACAGTTTAATCACCTACTCAATAAGTATGTACCCAAACTGGGTGCTCAACAACTGACCCGGATTAGGGAAGCAGCAGCTATTGCTTTCTATCATCAGCAAACTGATTGCCCAGTTGTACAAAC
>NZ_JAUBPB010000090.1:0-22717 GCF_036700545.1 Microcoleus sp. SVA1B4 | reverse complement strand
GCCCGTCCTTTTTGGACGGGCGGGACGCCCATCCCACAATAATAATTAAAATTATAAGTTATTTAATTAGCAATCATTAGGGAGTACCGCGCTCCAAAGAGTAAATGTAGGGTGAAGACGGACTACAGAGAACCCGATAGCGACTGTTTAAACTGCATCACAACGGATTTCGATGATAAATCCATCAGGATCGTAAAAGTAAATGCCGCGTCCTGTAGCGCGAGTAACGGGGCCGCTATCGATCGCAATTTGATTTGACTTTAGCACTTCCAGAGCGCGATCGAACAAATCCGGAGCAATATCGAAGGCTAAGTGGTTGGCGCGGGTAAAAGCTTTCTCCGGGTCTGGGTTTGGCGGTTCTAAGTCGGGCTGCCAAAATAAGTCAATAACAGTGCCGTCTGGGGTGACGAAATTAGCGACTTTACCAGCCGCTACCATTTCTGTTAAAGTTGCGGGAATTTCTGCACCTGTTAGTTCGTGCAGGCCGAGAATTGTACCGTAGAAGTGGCGGGAAGCTTTCATGTCGCGCACGTTTAAAGCGATATGGTGAACGCGGCGCAAATTCCCCGGCGCGAGGGCAATTTTGACGTTGTTTTCGGTAGTTTGCATGATTGTCAATGGCGAATGTTCAAATTGAATGCAGTTGGATTTATTCAGATAGTGTCCTGTAAAATAAGCATTTTAAGTGGGTAGTGAGGAGTGCAGCCCTATAATTTATAGGAGGACTGAAGTCCTCACTACCAACACTTTTATTCGAGTCGTGCGATCGCACATCATATCGATTAGTATTATTTTTCTTTAGGAAACGATGCCATGCCTACAAATAGCATGGCCAGACCACCTGCCAGAATTGCGAAGGCAAGTAAACCTACCACTAAATCTAATCCCGATGTATTTTCCATTAAATTAAACTGTTCTCCAATTAAATACAATCATCGGTAGTGGTTCAGGGTTGAGTGCTTGCAAACAATGGGGAAGAGCAGAAAAAAATTAGATATCAACTTATTCTAAAAAAAGCATAATTAATTTTTTCCCTCTTCCCTAAACCTCCCTCCGTTAAATCAGTTAAATCCTGTAGACAGCTTAATTGCCGAACTTCTTATTTTGCCAATTCTCGATCGATAGCAGCGATCAGTTCGGGCGAATCGGGGCCAACACTGCTGCGGAATCTAGCAACCACTTCACCCTGTTTGCTAACTAAGAATTTCTCAAAATTCCAGGAAACCTCACCCTTGGGATCGACTGCACTCGTAAGCTTAGCGTACAGCGGGTGCTGCTGAGTACCTTTAGCGCGTACTTTGTCAAATAATTCAAAGGTGACGCCGTATTTGGTAGTACAGAAATTGACGATTTCTGGATTACTTCCGGGTTCTTGACCTCCGAAGTCGTTGCAGGGAAATCCTAAAACACGGAGTCCAGCCGCGCTGTACTTCTGGCTTAATTCTTCGAGTCCTTTGTATTGAGGTGTATAGCCACATTTGGAAGCTACATTAACTATCAAGAGTACCTGGCCAGCGTACTCTCCTAGCTGCTTGTCTTCGCCTGCAATCGTTTTTACTTTAATGTCGGAGATTGTGCTGGGCATTTTCAAATACTTTTAAATTTGACCACCACAATTTTACCGCAAGTCGGTACAATTTTGTCTAGAGGTCGATCGCTAAAAATTTCACTATCCCGGTCGGGGCGGGTTTACGGATCTCACGCTTATATTATAGATATTGGTGAACCCGCCTCTACCAAAATTACGGTTAATTTACCGAACCTGATCTTAGTAGATGGCGGTGAACTTTCTCCCCTGCACAACTCGCCACAGTCCGCTGTTAGATTTAACTGTCTGAGTGGTGTTCCGTCATCCATTTTCGGTAAGTATCCTCAAGTTGCTTGTCTTCCAGAACGAGTTCTAGGCGGACTTTGACGCAACCATGACGGGGTTGAGAGGCGATCGAATTTAAGATTTTGCTAGCTTTCTGCACAGAGGTAAATTCAGCCTTAACTGTCGGTTCATGGCGATCGGTCTTAATCTCCGTCAAATCTATACCGGTGATGTTTCCCTCGCCTAAATCTATTTCTGCCAACACCTTCGGATCGTCGCCTACTTGTTCGACAATCAGCTTTTCCCACTGGATGGGTACTTGTACCATCCGAGTTTCAATTTCTTTACGCACTATGACTTCGCCGACTTTGCGCTTGCTGCGATTGATCACCAATCGTTCTTCTAGCAGGCGAATTACTTCTTGATCGACAATATCGAAGTTTTCCTCATCCTGATCTGTCTCCAAATTTGCATCTGTGCGATCGGCATCTGTTAGATTTGACATAGCTGTTGAGGGATTTGTTAACTCACTGTTGCTGAATTCACTATGCGCTTCTGAGGCATTTTCTAAATACTGACTCCCCGCATTTGCCGAAACTCCCGGCAGCAGTTCGACTTGAGCTGAATTGATACTTACAAACAGGGCTTTTTGGTGATAATCGACTTTTTTGAGCAGCTTAACACTTAATAAAAAAATGCGGGCGTTTTCGCTGCCTAGCCCCGCCACGACAAAGTTTAACTGACCGTTAGCATCAAAATAGACATCTTTAACTTTGCCTACTAAGTGACCTTGGTTGTCTTTGACGGTAAAACTTTTTAGCTTAGTTCTGACTTTTTCAGGCACCCGGTTGAGACGGGTTATTGATTTGGCAGTTGCTATCTTTTCTGCTGATGCTTGACCGTTCATTTTTTAAACTTTCCTGCTTAGGGATTTTTATTATGAATTGGTAAGGAGAAATTGGCAAAGGCGGGGAAAGTGCATAAACGTTGCCAAAACCAGACAAGTTTTGTACCCCCCCCGCCACTCACATATGAATTGCGCGATCGCTACCAATCCAATCAAACCTGCGCGGTGACAGAATTATGTCATTAAGGCGCAATTCCTATGCAATAGCTGTTGCGGTTGGTTTAGATCTTTTTATTTTTTTTATTATCTACAACCGCAGTCCCATCAGTCTTAACGTCTAATTCTTCACGACGCAAGGTTTCTTCGCCCTCAACCGTGCTGCGAACAACTTCTTTTGTGACGTTGACTTCTTCCCGGACGAAAGCTTCCTTGTGAATGTCGGCCGTTTCTTCGTAGACTTCCATGCGTGCAACTTCCCCTGAGTGGAAGTCAGCCTCACCGACTGAAACTACTCGACCCGCTTCTACCGGGGTGACTCGATCGATTACGACTCGTTCTTTTTCAATGGGTACTGAAGCTCGCGCTGTTTCAGTTTCCACGCGCTTGCCAACTGCTACTTCACCTGTTTTTGCGCGGTGTTTGTTAGCAATCAAGCGTTCTTCATAAAGCTTGAGATTTTGGTGCTGCTGTTCGTTGGTTTCGTAGAGGGGGCGGTCCATATCGTAGCTGTAGCTGCCGCGATCGTAGCTAGCAGGAGTTGCAGTGCGGGCAGTGGCAGTTTCTTGATTGCGGTAGACGCCTCTTACCTGTTCTTCGCGATCGTAATCTAATGGTTCTAATTCATTGTAAGCCGGCAATTGTTCTGCTTGAGATTTGCTACGAAGGCCTGTTGCGTAGACCCGATGGGCTCCGTAGTCAAAGCGAGCCGAACCGATTGGCAACAATACTTTTTTGCCAAAAATCCAAATACCGGTATCAATTACCAGATAGCGGAAACGACCTGTGTCATCAACCAAAGCGTCATAAACTGTGCCTACTTTTTCATCCGAGTCGCCAGCATAAACATCAAATCCCTTGATGTCGTCTCCAGCAAAGATTTCTTCCTGATAATTAGGATAAAATTCTGCTAATTTTTGAAGTGCCATGTGTTTTTTCCTCTTTGCTCTACTTAAATTTATAGTAGAAATTAATTCGCTCACTTCCCTCTCCCTAAAGTCAGAAGTGTATAATTTAGGTTGTTTAATACTATAGGAATACTACGGCATCTCTGCTTCTGTGCTAGCGCGCTCAGCTATTTTAAAGATTGTAAAACTATACAATCGTCAACCTTATAACAAGTTTTAAAACTGAAAGCCAACCGTAGGAACACGGCATTGCGGTGTCCTACTCCCCCTGCTGGACACTCCTTTGTTCTGTGGCTACTGTTAATAATTGTTAACTGGGTGGTGAAAAATCAACATTATATAGTAATACATAAATATCAAAGCCCCTCATCTTGCAGGAGAGGGCATGGCTGTTTTATTCTCACGGAAATCATGGTTTTGTAGGGGTAGCGCCCCCGTGCCTACCCCCTCCACGGACGTGGGGAAATCATGGTTTTGTAGGGGTAGCGCCCCCGTGCCTACCCCCTCCACGGACGTGGGGAATCGGTGTTTCAAATATCGGGGCAACCACGGGGGGTTTGCCCCTACGGATAATGAAACAGCCGTGTAGGAGAGGGGCTTCAGGAAAGCTAGAAATTTTAAGTTCAGAGTTGATTGAATTGAGTTCTGATAGTTTCAATCCGTTTGCGGTTAACTCCCAAATCCGACTGTCCCAGACGCGAAGCCGATCGCACATGAATGACTTTCGCTCCATCATCTACCAAAAATTCAACGTCATCAACAAACCCCATCAAAGCACTGGTGAACTCCGCATACAGGTAATTATCAGTTGCCGTGATAATTTTAGTTTTGCCATAGGACTCGATCGCCCCTTTGAGCTTTACCATCGCTTCACTCTGGGACGAAGTGTATGCCAAAGGCTCAATTTTGTGTTCGGCATCTTGACTGAAGCTGCTGACGCAGTTGGGGGAACTCGGGCACGCTGCGAGTTTTCCTGACTGAATCCCGATATTGGCAGGTCTAGTTCCAGCAAACATTGTTTTTTCTCCGGGTATAGCGATAAAAGTAGCGATCGACAGTATCGCTACTGCTAGCAGTGATATTAAAATAACTAGGACTCTTTTCAACGCTGTCGGCGATTTTGTTTCAACTGTTTGCAAAGGATTAGCCCTCCTGAAAGTATAAATGCGGTCTACCTTTCATATTAATTGAAATTTACATCATAAACTTAAAAAGATTTCTTTTGTTCTTCAATTAACCAGTAAGTCAGCATCCTTCCTTTGCCTTTGATCGGGATATGACCCCGTTCTTCCAAAACAAACTGCTCTTTCAAACGCTCGTAAGTCGCCTCCGTCACTTGAATTTTACCAGGCAATCCGTTCGACTCCATGCGTGAAGCAACATTAACAGTATCGCCCCACAAATCATAGCTAAATTTACTAATCCCAATAATTCCAGCCACCACCGAACCGCTGTGAATTCCGAGCCTCAATTGAAAATTTTCTCCCATTTTGGCATTAAACCTCCCCAAAGCTGCCTGCATCTCCAAAGCTAAAAGTGCGATCGCCGAGGAGTGATCCTGCCGCGGCGTCGGCAAACCCCCAACCACCATGTAAGCATCCCCAATCGTCTTAATCTTTTCCAACCCGTGCAATTCAGACAACCTATCGAACTCCGAAAAAATCCCATTCAAAATTTCTACCAACTGCGTCGGACTTTTGTGAGCCGAAAACTCTGTAAAACCCACCAAATCAGCAAACAAGACGCTCACCTCATCAAAATGCTCCGCTATCAACTTTTGCTCTTTTTGCAAACGATCCGCAATAGGTTTCGGTAAAATATTCAGCAGCAATTTCTCTGTTTGCTCTTGCTGCACTTTCAGAGCTGCTTCAGCTTGTTTGCGCTGAATCAACGAACCGAGCTGCGTAGCAACCGCGCTCACTAATTCCAACAAGCGCGGCTGACATTTCAGAACTTTCTCGCGATAAAAAATCAAAATAGCTAACACTTGGTTTTCCGCCAAAATTGGCACCCCAAAAGCCGCTTTCAATCCCACACTCAGCGCAATTTTAGCTCGTAAAAAAACTTGTTCCGGTGCAGTAGAAACATCATCTATCCATTCAGACTGCTGCGACTGCCAAATCCTACCCGGAAGTCCCACACCGGGAGCAAAAATCAACTCCCAACTTGTTTGTTGGAATTGGGCAAAACTGGAGTCACTGACGTACCTACCTGTAGCGCATTTTAAAAACCCCTCACTGCAAGGAATCCAAGCTTCGCCCAGATTCCATTCAATAGTTTTGCAAATTAAACCTAAGATCACATCTATAGCCGACTCAAAATCTTCAGATTTGCTAATAGCTTGTGTGGCCTGCAGCAGCAATCTTGTTTCCATTTCCACCTGGTGGCGTTCAGCGATTTCCTGGTGCAATTGGATATTTTGATCGGTCAATTTTTGATTTTTTTCTTGCAATTGCATTTGCAATGAACGCACAGTAAGTTGATTGCTGACTCGTGCCAATACTTCTTTCACCTGAAAAGGTTTAGTTATATAATCCGAGCCGCCCACTTCAAAAGCTTTGGCTTTATTTATTCCTTCTTCTAGCGCGCTCAGAAAAATGATGGGAATTTCCCGAAATTGCGATTGGGATTTTAATTTTTTACATAGTTCGTACCCGTCAATATCCGGCATCATAATATCGAGTAAAATCAAATCTGGCGCGCTAGATTGAATAGCATCTAACGCCGAAAAACCATTAGTAACTGGTCTAACTTTATAGCCATTTTTTTGCAAAATCCTAATCAACAAACGCAGATTATCTGGTGTATCGTCAACTACTAAAATATCCGCTTGATAGTTTTCAGTTTGTTCCGCCTTCATCTGCATTATCTGATTCCTCCGCCTCGGCAATTAAATTGAGAATTTTCTGGTAATCAAAATTATCGAGATGACCCTGGAGGATTTCCGCCAATTCAGGATGAGGCCTCCTTATTTCGTCGATTGTCCTGACAATTAAGTCAAAATCAGCACTGCGGATTACCTGCTTCATGTTGTCTATCCATTCTGCGGGAAGTATGGGTAAATAAGCAAGCGCAGCATTAGAGAGCGAGTCAGATAAATTATTTGGATCGCCTATTGAGATAAAGTCCGTTGAGTTAGAGTAGAGATACCTCACCCCCAAATGTTTGGTGATGGCATCAAATATATCGGTTTTGCGGAAAGGTTTGCTAATAAAATCGTCGCAGCCGACCAATAAAGCAAACGCTTGCCTTCCTTCAATTGTACTAGCTGTCAAAGCAATAATCTTCGGAATCGGGGATTCGGGATCGGAAATATTCATTTCCCCTTCTTGCTCTCTCTGCTTGATTCTAGTCTTAATTTGTTTAGTAGCTTCGTAGCCGTCCATCACTGGCATTCGCACATCCATCAAAATTAAGTGCGGATGCCAATTTTCCCACATTTCTATTGCTTCCTGGCCGTTGGTGGCTTCTTCCACCCCGAAACCTAAAGGAGAAAGCATTTTGACTAAAAGTTGGCGGTTGTCTTCGCGATCGTCCACAATTAAAATCCGGTAGCACGGTTGATTGGGTTCCAAACCACTCACTTCGCGGTTAAGTTCCGGATCTGGAAGCTCAGCAGCATCAACTGCACCCACTGGAATTTCAAATTTAAAAGTAGTGCCGAGTTCCAGTTGACTTTCTACGACAATTTCGCCTCCCATCAGGCGGACAAATTGACGACTGATCTTCAATCCTAAACCCGTGCCTTTCTGATTTTTTTGACCGGAAGCTGTTTGCACAAAAGCATTAAAAATGCTGCCCAATTCTTCAGGAGCAATGCCAACTCCTGTATCTTCAATTTCAAATAGAAGAAAAAAACCAGGCACAGTTGAACCCTCAGCCTCATCGCTCCATTCAACCTTGGCAAAATCACTGCTAGTTCTCGAAAATTCCCGAATACTTCTTGTGGTATCAAAGCAAGCTGTAGAACTATCCAGTAAATCCAGAAAACCCGATTTTTCTAACTTGATAACTCTTAAGATGATTTCGCCTGTTTGGGTAAACTTAATCGCATTACTCAGAAGATTAATCAACACTTGCCGCAGTTTAATATCATCGGTTCGCACGTACTGAGGAACGTCAGCATCGCGCTGAAAATGCAACTGCAATTCTTGATTATGTACCCGCAGTTGAAACATATCTTGCAAATCGTCAAGCAAGCGGTAGATGTCGAAGTTTTTCGGGTTAAGTGTCATCCGCCCCGCTTCGATTTTTGACAAGTCTAAGACTTCATTGATCAAGGTAAGCAAGTGTTCGCCACTACGGCGAATAATTCTCATATTTTCTCGGTTTTCGACAGTAAGATCCGGACTGGGTTCCATGATCTGTGCAAAGCCGAGTATAGAATTGAGAGGGGTGCGTAACTCGTGGCTCATATTGGCGAGAAACGTGCTTTTAGCTTTGTTTGCTGCTTCAGCAGCTAATGCAGCTTGTTGCAGTTGTTCTGTACGTTCGTCAATTTGGGCTTCTAAGGTGTGGTGGTAATCTGCTAGTATTTTTTCCGCTTGTTTGCGATCGCTAATATCTTGAAAAGCTGCGATCGCATAAACAATATTTCCGCTAGCGTCAAAAATCGGCGTGGTATTGATCTCGATCGCAATTCTTTTGCCCTCTTGACGGATTTCTACATCGTCAACCTTGACAGATTCTCCTTTCAGTGCACGCAAAATTGGCAGATTATCCGGCGGGTACAGCTCATCAGTATTGGCAACATAAAGTTGATAAGTGGCAGCTAATTGTTCCGCAGTGCTTTCCGGGATAGTGTCTGCACCCAGCAAATCCCGCGCTGTCTGGTTGAAATAGGCGATCGAGCCATCGGGATGATAAACAGATACCCCCACTGGCAAAGCTTCTAAAAATTGACTCAGGCGGCTTTCACTCGCAGACAGCGCCTCATTTACTAGCTTTAACTCCTCGTTTACTTCTTGGCGCTTATGAATTTCATCTGTTAACTTTTGATCTTGCAAATAACTGTGAACTGCTTCTACTACCGTTAATTTTAAGTCTTCATTTTGCCAAGGTTTAGGAATATAACGGTACAACTTAGCATACTTGATAGCATTACTCAGGGCTTCCAAATCAGCTTGTCCCGTTAGCATAATAGTCAGCGTCTCCGGCGAGCTTTCGTGAATTTTTCTGAGCAGTTCATCTCCTTTAATATCCGGCATGATATAATCGGAAAGCACCAAAGCAATCTCGTATTCATCTGCCCGCAAATCTGCCAGCAACTCTAAAGCATCAGCCCCCCCTTCAGCGGTTTCAATTATACACCGATCGCCGATCGCCTTTTTCAGTTCAATCTTTAAACTGTTCAAAACGTCAGGTTCATCATCAATACAAACAATCACAGGTTTTTTCATAACTTAGCCAGCCCAGATTTTATAGTTTCTATTAAGTCTTTGCTTTGCCAGGGTTTGTACAAACAACAGTATAAATCTGCTTCTTCTACTGCCCGCTGAACAGCCGATACCTCCGCTTGTCCAGTCAACATCACTTTAATAATTGTAGGATACTTTTGGTGAACTTTGATTAAAAGTTCGTCACCTTTAATTCCCGGCATCAGCCAATCCGAAACAACCACAATCACCTGAGCTTTTTCTTGAAATTCCTCAAGTAAATCTAAAGCTTCATCACCACTTTCAGCTAATTCATAAAAATAATCATTCTTAAATTCATTTTTGAGCTGAATCTTGAGAGTATTCAAGATATCCGGTTCATCATCAACGCAAAGAATTACAGGCTTATTCATCTTTTCCTCTCTGCTTAAATTGTAGTAGGTTTACTGACATGAATTCCTTTTACATTATTGATTTCCGGCAAAGATGCAGGATATCTGCCCCCTATCTTATTTTAATAGGACTTCCGAAGATAAACCCGGTTTCTTGTAATAAATCTTGTATTTATCAGCGAGACAGCGACGAGTGTCACCGGGAATCAGCCCCCTGCAGGTAAGTTTTGTTTAATAAATTGGCAGCGAGACTGTAAAAGTTGTCTGCCCCGGTACAGAATCTACAGCAATTGTGCCTTCGTGTTTTTCCACAATTTTTCTTACAATATCCAATCCCAAACCGCTACCTTCGCCCGCAGATTTTGTCGTAAAAAATGGCTGAAAAATTTTGGGAATAACTTCTGAGGGAATACCTTTGCCGTTATCAGTAAACTTAAGTAAAATATTCGCCCCTTGCTGCCCAGTTTCAATCGTCAAAACACCTTTATAATCCATTGCTTGCAGGGCATTATGAACGAGATTCGTCCAAACTTGATTTAAGTCATCGGGATAGCACATAATTTCGGGTAAATCTCCATAATTTTTCACTACTTCTATACCGTGTTTTAGTTGATTTTGATAAAGGGTTAACACCGTTTCAATGCCATCATGTAAGTTCGCCTGGACTTTTTCTGGTTTGCTATCAAAATGAGCGTAGGTTTTTAAGGCAAATACTACTTTTCCCGACTTCGCTGTTGCTCTTTGGATCAGGCTAATACTTTTTTTAAAGCTCGCAAACTGGTAAGCACTATTTAAAACTACTTCCCAATCCGGCGATTTGAAAAGTGGCAAGAACTCTTCTATATTTTCGTAGATTTCCATGTCAACTAAAGTATCCGCAATTTCCTCGGAGTTTTCAACAGATTCTGCCATCATGTCCGCAGTCAACTGCTGCTTAAACTTGCGTTTTTCTCTACTTGTGAATAAAATTTCTTGATGGGTTGCTCTGTACATTAAAGCTAAAAAATAAGCTTTGCTTTCGTCAGAAAGTTTTTGATAAATTTCCTGAAATTTCTCTAAAAAATCGTCTGAAAAATTAGCTATATTATTAATAGACGAACCTATAATACCCAAGGGGGTATTGATTTCGTGAGCAATGCCGGCAATCAGTTGTCCCAGGGCTGCCATTCTTTCCGATTGAATCAAATGCTCTTGGGTGGCTTGCAGTTGGTGGATTGCCGTTGCTAAATCTTGATTTTTTTCTTGCAAAGTTTGTTGCAGCGAACAGATTTTTAAATGAGTTTCTATCCGGGCTAAAACTTCTTCAACCTGAAACGGTTTAGTAATAAAGTCAACTCCGCCAACTGCAAAAGCTTTAACTTTATCCAGCACGTCATTAATCGCACTAATAAAAATAACAGGAATGTCTTTGGTAATTTCAGAAGCTTTGAGTTGCTGGCAAACTTGATAGCCGTCCATTTCCGGCATCATAATATCCAGCAGCACTAAATCCGGAGGTATTTTTTGAGCAGCAGACAATGCTAGCTTGCCATTGGGAACCGGGCGAACTTGATAGCCTTTTTCGCTCAAAATTCCTGCCAGCAGCCGCAGGTTTTCTGGCGTATCGTCTACTACTAAAATATTAGCTCGATTGGTTTTAGGTAAAGTTAAAGTCATCGGGTCTTTACTGTTTCTCGCTGAGTTCGATTATGTTCAAAATTCTGTCATATTCAAAATTATTAATGCAATCTTGAAGCTTGGCCGCAAGAGAGGGATTGACAGTGCCGATTTGTGCGATCGAACTGGCGATCGCCTCCATGTCCACACTCAAAATACTTTGCTTGAATTGGGCCATCCAATCTGGAGAAAGAGAGGCGAAAGCCTCCGGTATCAGCACCTCCTGACTTGACTCCTCTACACCTGTGGCACTTACTGCAGTTGGATCTTCATAAATATAGCGTACTCCTAAATGTTTCCCCATTGCCACAAAGATATCCTCCTCTCGGAACGGTTTCCGCATAAAATCATCGCAACCCGCCGAAAGAATCACCGCCCGTTCTTCCTCCAAAACGCTAGCAGTTAGGGCCACAATCGCCGTTGCTTGCCCCCCAGTTGTAGTTTTAATCTGTTTCGTTGCCTCATAGCCGTCCATCACAGGCATTCTCATGTCCATCCAAATCAGATGCGGTTCCCACTCCCTAAAAATATCAACCGCTTCTTTACCATTATTCGCTTCTCTCAACTCAAATCCGAGTGGACTGAGAAGTTTTACTAACAGTTGGCGGTTCAAAGGTTTGTCGTCCACAATTAGCAAGCGATAACTCGGTTGATTTGGTTCCAGGGCAACAACTCGACGTTGAGTTTTTTTGCTTTCAATATCACTAGCTTCAACCAAATGAACTTGGATATCAAACTGAAATAATGCACCATTTCCGATCTCGCTGCTAACCGTAATTTCACCTCCCATTAATTGCACGAACTGGCGGCTAATAGCTAAACCTAAACCCGTTCCTTCCTGAGAATCTTTACCTGTTTTCGTCTGCACGAATGCTTCAAATAACTGATTGATTTCCTCAGCAGCAATGCCTGCACCAGTATCTTGAACTTCAAAATGCAGCCAGTAGTGGCCGGGCAATTGGTCAGTGCTGTTTTTATGTATATTCCGCCTTCCTGCTTTGACTTGCATCGACACTCCCCCTTCTGAAGTAAATTTAATTGCATTATTGAGCAAATTAATTAAGACTTGCCGCAATTTAACTTCATCAGTACAAATGTAATGGGGAACTTCTGCGTCTCGGTCGAAGATTAATTGCAAACCTTTTTGCTCAGCTTTGAGAGCAAACATATCTTCTAAATCGTCGATTAGTTGGTACAAATCGAAGCTTTTTGAATTAATAGTAGTGCGTCCGGCTTCAATTTTTGATAAGTCTAAAACTTGGTTAATTAAAGTCAGTAAATGTTCGCCACTCCGCAGGATAATTCCGACATCTTCTTGATTTTCCTGAGACAAACTTTTACTGCGAAGCATGACTTGAGCAAAACCGATGACCGCGTTCAGGGGCGATCGCAATTCGTGGCTCATATTGGCGAGAAAGGTACTCTTCGCTTTGTTTGCTGCTTCGGCCGCTTCTTTCGCCTGCTGCATTTTGATTTCCGCTTGTTTGTTATCAGTAATGTCTTTAATAAAACCTTCGTAGTAAAGCAGATTTCCTGCTTCATCGCAGACAGCGCGACAATTTTCCGAAATCCAGATTATGCTGCCATCTTTGCGGTAAATTTCCGATTCAAAGTTTGATAGTATTCCGTCCTCGTTCATCAGCGCAGCAAATTCATCGCGGCGGTTGGGTTTCACGTAAAGCTGGTTATTGAAATTCGGCTGTACTGCTATTAATTCTGCAGGCGATTCGTAACCGTAGATGTTAGCTAAAGCGGGGTTAGCGCTGATGTATTTCCCGTCAATAGCAGTTTGAAAAATTCCATTCAAAGCATTTTCATAAATATTGCGGTACTTTTCTTCTGCTTCCCTGAGTGCAGTTTCGGCTTTTTGGCGCTCGGTAATATCGCTAGAAATCGACAAAAAACAAGCTTCTCCCTCAATATCGATGGTTTCTATAGACAGTAGTGCCGTTCTTTCTGTACCATTTTTATTGCGAAACCTCAGCTCATAATTGTGAAGAGCCGTCTTATTTTTCAACATTTGAATCATGCGATCGCGCTCTCCCAAACTCGCCCAAAAATTGAGTTCTACCGCAGTTTTGCCAATGATTTCTTCGTGACTGTACCCCATCATCCGACAAAAGCTTTCATTGGCTTCTATGTGGCGACCATCGCTAATTCTAGTCAGAGTAATTGCATTAGGACTTAAACGAAAAGCTTTAGAAAACTTTTCTTGTGCTTTGGCAAAATCGGCGGTACGTTCGGCAACTTGCACTGCTAAATTGTCGTTGTATTCCTTTAATACTTTCTCCGCTAGTTTGCGTTCTGTAATATCTTGAAAAGCGCACATCCCGTAGATAACATTTCCTTGAGCGTCATAAATAGGAGTTCCCCAAACTTGCAGGGGAACAGTTTTGTCAGTCGAGGTGATTTCAAGGTCATCAACTGTTACACTCTTACCCTGCAAAGCATTTAAAATTGGGTCGCGTTCTGCCGGGTAAATTTCCTGAGTCCCAGCTAAATAAACTCGGTAGGATTGACGTAAAGTTTCGGAATCGGCTGGTACAATTCCTTGAGCTAACAATTGCTCTCCAGTAGGATTAATGTAGTGAGGTTGACCGTTGGGATCGGCAATAAAAATTCCTAGCGGTACTGCATTTAAAAATTGTTTTACTCGGTTTTCGCTTTCCGAGAGAGAAGTAAATGAATGCTGCAATTGCTCGGCCATGCTGTTAAAAGCAGTGGCAAGTTCTCCGAGTTCATCTTCGCGATTCAGAGTCAGCTTTGTATCCCATTCATTCCGCGCCAAAGCTTTCGCCGCCGCATTCAATCTTAAAATCGGCTGAACTACCCATTTAGCAGTAAGAATCCCCAGGATTGTCGCCCCTAGCAATGCTGCAAGCGACAGTAAAAAAGTGGTGCGCGTGTTGAGGTTAATTTGCTCCATAAAGTCAGACTCTGGCACAACTACGACAATCAGCCAATCCAACCCTCGATCGTCTTTAAAAGGAGCTACCTGAATAAAATTTCGCTGGCCATCAACATCAAAAGTAAGTTGTTGAGAATTATTAATTTTAGCTAAGCTATCGTAGGATTTATCTAAATGTTGTGCAGTTTGGCGAATTACCGGATTTTCGCTTTCTGAAGCTTTAATGCGCCTTGTTTCTTTACCTTCCACCACGAATTCTGGACTCGCCGTAGAAGTAGCAATTAACATCCCCGATCGCTCCATGACAAAAGTTTGTCCTGATTTGCCAATTTTGAGGCTAACCAGAAATTCTTTGATTCGGGAAAACAGCAAATCGCTGCCAGCTACGCCTAACAATTGGCCAGCGTCGTCGTAGATAGGCAAAGCAGCAGTAATTGCCAGTTCCCTAGTCAAAAAATCTGTATAAATTGGAGTCCAAATAGGTTTTTTTGCCGCAGCCGCTGCTATGTACCAAGGGCGAGTTCGCGGGTCATAAATATCGGGTGAAATTTGCACTAATTGAACGCGGTTTCCCTGAGAGTCCGCAGTATATCGAGCTAATTTATTGTCAGTAGAGATGTCAGCAGCCGATATCAAAATCCCATCTTTAGTGCGGATTGCTCCAGAGTGTTCTCCATTTTCTTTGCCTGTGTAAATGATACTGATAGAATCAAAATATTGAATTTGTTCTAGAAAATGATGTTCTAGTTTTTGCTGGTCTTCTAGGTTCAATTGCCCCAGTTTTATGCCTTGAAGGTTCAGGTAATTTACAATGTGGGGAATTGACATATAATGTTCCATGCGGTCTTTGATGCGATCGCTAATTTCTCCCCGCAACTGAGCAGCAACATCGTTGACTGCCCGCTGACCGTTTTGGAAAGATAGCCAACCTACAACTCCTACCGTGCCGACAATTTGCACTAAAAAAGGAACCACAAGCACCGTTTGTAATGGAACTTTGCCGATAAATTTTGTAGCTAAACGATTGAGGGGTTTAGGAAACATATTCATCCTAAAAGTAGTGAAAATGGGCATTTTAAATTAGTAGATGTTAAAATCTTGGATCGAGAGACGAGCGAGGAATATAAAATCCGGTTAATCACTCATCGTCAAATTGTTTTAACTGGACCTTTAAGAGTTTTGAGGACTTCCGTCCTCACTAAGTAGGTGCAAACTTATATCTGGCACCATTCTCAATTAGCCTTTTAGGAACAGGCTTTTCGGCCTGTTCCACAAGAAAAATTATCTTTTGTGGAACGGGCCCCAGAGCCCGTTCTTGAGAATGGTGCAAGATGTGAGTGCAAATAAACATTACATGGTTCGGGCGGGTGAGAGGACTCATCTACTCGCTGTGATCGTGGATCTTAGCTCAATCCTCCCTGATAAGATACTATGGTTATTTTGTGATGACCTACTTAGGATCGCGAATTAAATAATTGACACTCTTGAAAGTGGGGAGTAGAGGTTGGGCGTCCCGCCCGCCCTTTATGGACGGGCGGGACGCCCATCCCACAAGAACCATGACGCATTGTAAGTTATTTAATTCTCATTCCTTACAAACTTACAGTTCGCGATCGCACTCCGACCCAAGACAGCGGGTTTCGGCTTCGCTCAACCACCGGGTTTTTTACTGCATCTGAGGGATTGAACGAAGTATGACTGTGAAAAAAACAAGGTGAGGATTACCCGTGGATCGCGAACTAACTTAATTAGAGTACGATCGCCCAAATGTTAGCACGATCGCACTATCCAGAGCAGCAAACACCCCAAAAATCTGTATTTACCTGCGATTCAACTCCATCCTTTCGCCGTAACGTAAAAGCATATCCAAACTCTCCAAACGATTCTGCCAAGTTTGTACCTGATAGCTATTTTCCGCAGAATGCAAGCGCATCGAAGATTGAAACTGAGATTGAAAACTCCCCAACAATCTTTTAGCAGTTGCTAAACTTTCTCTAGAAGGATTTGCCGCCAACTTGCTCAAAGCTTGCGCCAATTCATCCGCTCGACTTTGCAAAACCTTCAGTTCAGATTCCGACACCCGCAACTCATTGTTAGCTAACAAAAAACTCCATTCCTGCTTGAGAGCAGTATACCGCGAAGCCGCCGCCGCAAAGGGCTGTCGGTAAGGAATCGGCTCCGCAGCAGAAGTGGAACGCACCGGCGGGCCTTGAGTGCGGTTAAAAAATCCCTGCATCGCGCTGCTGATACTTTCCACAGCAAAAATAGCATAGCCCCCAGTCGGCAAATCGCGCAAAGCTTGAATTTGGTCGATCGCCACAACTTCCGGGAGAGTCAACAACTTAACCGAGGGAGAAATCAAAGCCGAACCCAGAATTTGTTCATTTACCAACGGTTCAGTGATGCGTTGAAGTCGGTTCGTATCCAAAGCATAAGTCATCGGCACAATCAAATCTACAATGCCCTGACGAGCCCAAACTTCCCAATTTTGCTGAATTTTGTAAATCCGCTGACTTTCCGGGTGCGGAAACACCGCCACCGACAGAATTGTGCGCGGATAATTCTGCCGCAAAAGCTGAGAAACTTCAGCTACAAAACTATTAATTTGATTAGTTTTAAACTCAACCCACTGCCGCCACAAACTGCCGTTTCTGGGGGAAATATTCACCGGGTCTGAACCAGTCAACTGCCTAAATTGCTGCCTCGCCGCAATACCGTAACCGTAAGTAAAATTCGCATTATCATCTTGAAAAGGATAGCGAATATAGTCTAATTGTACCCCATCTACTTTGTAGTTATTGGCAATTTCGTTGACTATTTGTAGCAAATAATTCCGCGCTTCCGGGTTGGCTGGGTCGAGATAAAATTTACCATCGTTAGGATTTTGCGTGCGTCCTTTATTGTCAATATTGGCCCACTGTGGATGAGCGGAAAGCACCGGGCCTGGATAAGAACTAGGCTTGCCAATTAAAGTATTGTGGCGCTTATTTCCTGTGGCAAAAACCCAAACCCAAGCGTGCAGTTCCATGCCTCGCTCGTGGGCTAATTTAACCGCAGATGCCAGCGGATCCCAGCCAACTGTCAGGGGGTTTTGTTGCGGTGCAACTTGACTCGGATAAATCGTATATCCGGCATTCAAAGTTTCAAAGAAAACAGTATTGATACCTGCGGCGGCGAGCCGATCGAACACTGCCGCCAAACCCTGTTCCGATCGTGCTGCGACGATCGTCCCCCGATCGAGCCAAACCGCCCGAATTTCCGCCCCAACCCGCTGTCCTTCCTTCGGGTAATTTTCCCACAGCAACTGCCGCGCTTCCACCCACTGCGATCTCGCCTCCGCGTAGTTTTGCTGTTGCAGGAGTTGGTCAAAAGTTTGCAAAACCTGCCGCGCTTGGGCGATCGCCCGTACCCTGATCGCTTGCAGAACAGGGGGGCGACTGGCTGCAGGGCCGCCTCCGCCCTGTTCTGCAGCCAGCAGTTGAGGGGAGGTAGCAGCATTGAGATTGATGGCGGTATTGGCTGAATTAGATGCTGTCAGGGCGCTTTCAAACCGGCCGAGGAGGTTAGTGAGTTCTTGGCGCATCAAGTACGCTTCAATGCTGACGATCGGCTTATTGGAATTTGGCTGCACGTCCAAACCCGCCGGCGCCGACTGATCCGAAGGGTCTGTAAAAGTTGCAGGAACTGAATCGGGAAGCGAGCCAGAGGGAGAAAGTCGGCTCAGCGGGGTAGTACGCGGCAAACTAGGGCTGTTTCTAGTGACTCTTGAGGGGGGGGTTGGCAGTGGGGTTGCGGCAGCAGGGGGCGGCGCAGAGGGCCCAGAAGCGATCGTGCCTCCCCAGCGGGCGATCGAGGCTTGCAGCCAAGCCTTATCTACATTTGCCGAACCGTCGCTACCCCAACGCCAGCCAAGGTAGGTAGCGCGATCGGTGGCGATGGCGGCAGAGGAACCGGAACTATCTTTCCAAGTAGCAATAGTTTGACTGTTCGCATCAGCCGGAATCAATACACCGCCTTGGACAGAAGCATTTTGTTGTGCAGTCGGCACCCAATTGCTAGAAGTAGTGCAAGCAATATCCCGACAGCGGCTGCGCGGTTGTGGCGTCGCCGGTTGGGTTAACGGAAAAGCCCAATAGGCCCCAAGGAGCGATCGCAAAGATTGGCGCACCAAGGCTGGGGAACTGCGGCCGACGGGGCCCGAAGCAATCAAGCGGCCGCCCTGGGATGCCCAAGCTTCTAAAACTTTAATTTGCGCCGGAGTCAAAGTTTCAATGTTGGGTAAAAACAGCACGTTAACGCCTGTTAAATCCCCCAAATTTTTGATTTCTTCGAGATTGATTGGTTTGTAAGCAATGCCACTTTCCCAGAGGCGCGTGGTAATCTTTACCCAGTCGGGAGAATTCTCGGAACTGCGAACTACGCCCAGAACTACTTCTGCGAAACTCGGAGAGGGAAATAGGATGAAGAGATTGAGTAATGTACTCGCTAGAGTGCCAATTAAGACTCTTTGCAAGAAAGTGAAAAAGCGAGTTTTTTTAGCCTGGGAGCAGGCATCCGGCAGTTGATCGGGCTTTTTGATTTGTTGCATCATAAATAGGAGAATTACCCAGCGCACCGTTTCGGAAAATTTCAATAACAATTAAGATCGATCGATCCGCACCATACAATTTTCTATCCTGCCCTGCAACCTGAATCAGGAAAAAGTGCGATCGATCGATTTTATATTTTAGATTTTGGATTTAAATCTGGGTCTATTCCTTATGACAGTTGACAGTTGACTGTTTGGTCAGTTGGGCATTGGAACAATACCGATGCCACCGGAAACGATTTTAGATTAAAACCTGGGTGCATTTGGGTTGAAAAACCCAAATACAATTTAGATGCCGCACAGCTTAGGAATGAGAATTAAATAACTTGCATTTGTTGTAGGTTGGGTTGAGGAACGAAACCCAACAATCAAGCGTGGCGTTGGGCGGAGCGAAGCGTAGGGTTCGTTCCTCAACCCAACCTACGAAGTTATTTAATCCACGATCCTTACAGCCAAAAGCCAACAGCCAACAGCCAACAGCCAACAGCCAACTGTCAACAGCCAACTGTCAACACTTTTCTAAGTTGCAGCTTCATTCACCGGGAATCTATCGATTAACTGCATCGCCCGACAAGCATTTCTCCGCAAAGAATCGGAAACATGAGGAACATGAGGAATCTGAGACAAGAAATCCAAAGTTCGGCGCAAAATCCGCACCACATCCCCTTCATCCAAACTCGTATGGCTAATCAGTTCCAGCCATTCCACGCCCAGAGCCCACTGCTCAACCAAAGTCACTAAATCCCGTTCCAGCCAAATCGGGATTGCAGAATCGTGCTTGCGCTGCACTTGAAACAATCGGCGGCGCAAGCCTTTTTGCAGATTGTCCAAAGGTGCCAAAACTTCTGGCGACAGCGAGTAGTGAGTCCAACTGTCGGGCCTGGAAACTTCTGTAACTAAGGCCGCGCAAGCTGCAGCGAGGTGGTGGGGGTCGAGTTCGTCAAACTCGGCAGACATCAGGGACAAACCCAGCCACAGTTCGTTATCGCCGCGAATGGCGGCGCAAGCTTGACCCAAGATTGTGGGTACTAACCTACCGGAGGAGTCATCTCGGTTTACATTTGCCGAAACTACTCTTTCCAAGCAGCCAAAATTCAGCAAGATGTCGATTAAGTTGAGAAATTCCTCCCAGTAGCGAGCTCTCTGCTTTTCTAAGTCTTCTTCGCTTTTGCGAACTTCTTTTTTCAATTCTTCCCGGCGGCGCTGACGTTTGAGCAAAGTACCGGGATTGCCCCATTCTAGAACCGGGTGAATTTCTAGCTGAGCTTCTAGGGCTGCGATTTTCCGCTGTTGCTCGATCGCCTCTGGGCTCGGTTCTGGTGTGGGCAATTGTGGGATCGATGCAGCAATCGAAGCAGTTTCTTCAGTTCCCAAGCGGCACTGGCCGAGTCTCAGGGGCATTTCCGAGGGCGGGTTCAAGGTATCTGCAACGCTCAAGCGGGGTAATTCGGCGTGCAGGCTAGCGACATCGCTAATGGCGACGATATACCAGCGGTTATCTTTGCCCAAGCACACTAAATTTGGTGCTTGGCCAGAACCTGCGACTTTGGCAACCAATACGGCGGGTACTGGAGTTGTGTGCGATCGTTTGGCTGTCGGAACGTGCTTACCTTTGAGACTCAGAACCGTTCCGAGCACTGCAAAAGCGACAGCTACGGACATTTCCTTAAATCTGGCTTCTTCAGCTTGCTGCAATAGAGTTTTCAGCAAACGTTTGTCTTCTTTGAGTCTGCCCTGCAATTTTTCGTAATGGGCGAGGTTTTTTTCCAGGGTGGAGACATTTCCTCCGGCCGCTAGGGACTGTTCCAGCACTGCTAATTCTGTTTGCAGTCGGTCTAATTCTGATTGCTGGGGCTGCAAGTACAAGGTAGACAGGTATTGACCAAAACTCCGCTCTACCAACTCTTGAGCTTCGTCGAGAGTGTGAGTTTGCAGCAAATTCAGCACCATGCCGTAGCTGGGCGTAAACTGACTGGCTAGGGGGTCGGCTTTGGCTGTTGCCAAATAGGAGGCTTCTTTTGCGCCTTCAAAGCGCGTCTGAACTGCGACCACGTGCCCCAGCTTGTCCATGCCCCGCCGACCCGCCCGACCGGCCATTTGGAGGAATTCTGAAGCGTTTAGCAGTCGGTGTCCCTTGTCGGTGCGCTTGGACAGGGTGGAAATAACTGTGGTGCGGGCGGGCATATTAATCCCGGCTGCTAGGGTTTCGGTGGCAAATACGACTTTAATCAAACCTCTGCCAAAAAGTTCTTCTACTAAACCTTTCCAAGCGGGCAAAATGCCTGCGTGGTGGGCGGCGATGCCTTTTAAAAGTGCTTCTTTTTGACCGAAGCGTTCTGCTTCTGGGTTTCGCTGTAAAAAATCGTCAATGATGCGTTTGAGTTCGGCTGTTTCGGCTTCGTTAACTAGGGAGAAGTTGCCGACTTCTGCGACTGCTTGGTCGCACCCGCGACGGCTGAAGATGAAGTAAATTGCTGGTAGCATATCTCGATCGTCCAACCGGGCCAAAACATCGGTCAAACTCGGAGTGGGGATGCTGCCTCTTTCTACTTTTTGCTGCTTCTTTTTGGGGACTAACCGGGCATTCGCTCTTTTGCCGGTCTCGTCTAGCAGCGGAAATATCCCTTTTTGGTTGGCGAAGTGGAATTGCAGGGGTACTGGCCGAAAGTCTGAGTAGACGAGCTCTGTGGGCCCGTGGACTTTGTTAATCCAGTCTGTGAGTTGGTCGCTATTGGCAACGGTTGCTGAGAGGGCGAGCAGTTGAATTTCGCTCGAACAGTAGATGATGGATTCTTCCCAGACGGTACCACGCTGGCGATCGTTCATGTAGTGACACTCGTCGAGCACCACGGTTTCGACTCCGGTGAGGGAAGTGCCGACTTCTCCGATCGGCGTACCGTAGAGCATATTCCGAAATATTTCGGTAGTCATCACCAAAATCGGCGCATCTCGATTGACGGAGATGTCGCCGGTGAGCAAACCTACGTTGTCGTCTCCAAATTGACTGCGGAAGTCGCGCAGCTTTTGGTTAGAGAGAGCTTTGAGGGGAGTGGTGTAGAAGACGCGCCGCTTCCTGGAGAGTGCTTGATGGATGGCGTATTCCCCGATTAACGTTTTCCCGGAGCCTGTGGGAGCGCACACGACAACGGATTTACCTGCATCGAGGGCGGCGATCGCCTCTCTCTGAAAGTTATCTAGCTCGAAGGGAAATATGGTCTTCAGATCCAGCTCTGGGCGGTTCTGGGCAGTGTCTGGCACAAGGATTATTATCAGGTTTCAGGGTAAGTATGCTGAAATCTTGCTGAAAGCAAGTCAGCAGAGGACTGTACTGATTTTAGACCAACGCCCGCAAATCGGCTATGAAGGAAGAGGGAAGAAGGAAGAAGGAAGAGGTAATAAGGAAGTTCGGCAACGGATTCTGTAACGGATGTAACGGATGTCAGGAAGAAGGAAGAGGGAAGAGGGAAGAGGGAAGAGGGAAGAGGGCAAAAATTTTTTCTTTCTTGTGCCAACTGCCAAAACATGAGGTGCTCATAGGGCATAGGGTTCCGTGGGCATAGGGCTCGCCCCCATACCTCACCACGCTTGAGAACCGCTATATTGATTAATCCCAGCCGAAGTCTCGATCGCACAATTCGGCTAGTCTTTGGTTGTGCGATCGAAAGTATGCTCTCAATTGCTCGTATATTGTGTCGTTTAATATAAAAATAGCTGTTGGCTGTGAACTTGGCTCAAGTGCTGCGATTTGTGGATTAAACACAATACTATTCGACTAGACATCACAGAATAATATGAATGTCAAGCTATTTTGATAAAAAGATTTGTAGGGGCGGGTTCACCCACAATATCTCACAAATACAAACAATCTAAATAAACCCGCCCCCTCCCCACCAATAACCTACATGAACCTTGATTTCCTCCCATCATCCAAACGTATAGATAGATTTACCGTTGGGTGGGGGCGGGTTTACGAGATTGTGGATTATTGACGATTATTGTGGGTGAACCCGCCCC
>NZ_JAUBPB010000089.1:0-22879 GCF_036700545.1 Microcoleus sp. SVA1B4 | reverse complement strand
ATATTTTTGCCAACCTTCACAACGATGCCATTATCTAGACTACATAGATGATATTTTTTGTCAATGCGTAAGTCCTAGCTTTTTCATTTTAACTCTTTTTTGACACATTCGCCAAAGTGAGATGCACCCACTAGAAACTAGAAGGGGGTTTGTTGAATTATTTTGATGATCTACCTGATCCAAGAGTTGACCGCACTAAACATCACTTACTTAAAGATATCAAGCGTGATTGCTTTGTTAGCGATAATAGCTGGAGGTAACGGATGGGAAGATATGGAAAATTATGGAATAAGTAAACAGACCTGGCTCAAACAATTTTTAGAATTACCCAATGGCATTCCTCATCATGATACGTTTCGTAGAGTTTTTGAAAAACTAGACCCCAAAATTTTAGAACAGAAGTTAACTCAATGGGTTCAAAAATTTATCGGTTCAGTTGTTGACCAAGTTATCCCGATTGACGGAAAAAGTCTCCGAGGGTCTTATGACCGAAATCAAGGCAAAAAAAATTTACATTTAGTGACAGCGTGGGCTTCGGAAAATCGTTTAGTCCTCGGCCAAGTTAATACCATTTTTTTAAAGATGTGATAGAGATAAAGAATGTAAAATCCAAGACCATCCGGTGAGAAAACCAATGACGCGATCGGTGAAAGATGCCAAAATTTCCTTGACTTTTGTGCGGAGTTCGTCCAGATTACTAAACACTGACCAAGCTAAAAAATCTTTCAGATATTCCCACACTCTTTCTGTCGGATTTACTTCCGGACAAGCGGGAGGCTGAAATAGTAAAATAACATTGTCTGGTAATTCAGATGAGTCCAAATTATGAGAGTCGTGCGTTATCAACTTAAATGATGTGTAATTGATGACTGATCTTGTATTGACAAAAGTTGTAAATAGGCTCCAAAACAAACTTTGTCTAAATGGGAAAACTCCCAAAAAAAACTTTTTCCTGTAGGGATTGATACTGCCCCATACAGCCAAAAACACTCAAATTTCCATTGATGCTTCCCCATGGGCTTTACGCCGGAAAGCGTCAGCTTGCGCCGACTTTATTGTATGCAGCCCTATCCGCGTTTCATCACTACACCAATAAGTGACTTTTTTATATTTATTTACTTGAGGTAAAGCTTTGTCTAGTAAAGCTTTTATCTGTCGATGCAAGTTATTCTTGCATTCATTAATTGCCGTAGATTTCTGAGAAATACTGCGAGGTCTGGGAATTTTTAATTTACTTTTTAATACTCCTCTAACTAAAGAATATACAGCCGAGTAACTACTGGCTATTCCTTTAATCAACCATAGCCAAAGATGAACTTCTTTATAACTCTTAAATCCTTCGGGGTCTCTCAACTCTTGTTGCAAGGTCGCTGCTATTTCAACTGAGAACTTTTTTGGGCGACCGAAAACCTGCCTATTTTTTAACAAATTTTCCAGACCGCCCTTTCTATATTGGGAGAGCCAGCGATGAATCGTTGCCTCACTTTTACCTAAAACTGCTGATACTTCCCGCACAGTTTCTACTTGTTTTGACTGAAATAAATAAAGCATTTGGACTTTATTATAAGCTAGGATTCTTTTTTGTTTTTTGAGTATTTCTCGCAAATTTTCTCCAGATTCGGTAATCTTTATATGAGGAGGACCAGACATTGTAATTCTCTCCTTTACTTTTCACACAAGTCTATCACATCTTTAAAAAAATGGTATGAGATGCTCTTACCCTGGTGCTTCTATCTTGTGTTTGTCCCCATACTCTCCTGATTTTAATCCAATTAAATTATGGTGGTCGCAACTCAAATCTTTATTGATCCAGTTTTCACCAACCACCACTAAAATGGTTGACACCATAATTGCTGTGGGTCTTGACTTAATTAATCCGAAACATCTTAAAAACTGGTTTACTAATTGCTGCTACTGTACCTCATAACATCCGGAAGTGCTGTAGGTTATAATTAGTGTTAATAACGACATAGTATTGGTTATCTGACCATATAAAGAGCGAGAAATAATGAGAGGACATGACGCATGAACGTCTTTGAGTTTGAGATTACCATCCAGAGCAAATCAGGCGATAGTAGCTGGCCCATTGTTGTCAGGTGTAAGCAACCGGACGGACTAACCATCCATTCAAAAGAGACTCTCCAGCTAAGTCAGGATGACTTGAACAAACTCACTCAACAGCAAGAAAACGAGAGGGAATACGGCACTCTACTAGGCAAAGCTTTGTTTCGAGGGGCTGTATACGACACCTTTGTTCGTGCCCTATCCAAGAGTAGTCAGGACTCCCTGTTACGAATTTTGCTGTCAATTGAAGCGGCTGACAATGACCCTATCAAAACCTTGCATTGGGAAAGGTTGTGCGCTCCGATTGATGCCGATGGAGAGTGGCATCTTTTAGCCCGCAACCAGCGCGTTCCCTTTTCCTTGTACATTCCTACTATTATCGATCGGCGCTTTCCCCCCATTGGACGGCGTGACTTGCGGGCACTGGTGCTGGTAGCGAGTCCCTCTAATATAGGCAAGTTTCAATTAGCACCTTTTGACGTTGAAGCTGTTTTATCTGGAGTCAAGGAAGCGCTTGGTGAAATTCCTTACGAAATTTTGGCAAATGATGTCGCAGGTGCGATCGGGCCCCCAACCCTACAAGAACTGTCTAAGCAACTGACTAACGCCAAGAAACCATACACCTTGCTGCACTTTGTCGCCCACGGCAAGCTGCTGGATAACGGAGAAACAGTTCTGTACTGGGCAAAAGCAGATAACCAAGTTCAGCCAGTTACGGGAGAAGATTTTCTGGCAGAGCTCAAGAACATCGGTAATCATCAGAGGAGCTTACCTCACTTTACCTTCCTGTGCACTTGCGAAAGTGCCGACCCCAGAGCAGAAGCAGGATTAGGTGGATTAGGTCAAAGATTGGTAAGAAATTTGGGGATGCCTGCTGTAGTAGCGATGACTCGCAAGGTGAGCGTAGAGACAGGCTTAGCTCTAGGACAGAACTTTTACCGACGACTCAGAGAGTCCGGAGAGGTAGATACGGCGCTACAAGAGGCAACCGCCGGATTGGGAAAACGCCACGATATTGCTGTCCCGGCTTTGTTTAGTCGCTTGGGTGGGCGTCCCTTATTTAGCGATCGGCTCGACAATCGAGATTTAACCGACGAGGAAATCGAGTATGGTATTGAAAAGCTGAGCAAACTCCTCGTAGAACGCGCCCCTAATGCTTCGGTACTCAAGCAGAGGTTTAAAACGCAGGTAGAGATCCTCAAAGATACCCAAGGAGCCGAGTCACGCACAGCGCGTGAACAGCGCCAGCAGGCAATAGTAGAGATCGATAACCTGTGCGATCAAGTCCTGGAAATTAGCTTTGATGCTCTGGCAGCTTTAGGCAAAGAACCACCAGAATACAAGGCGGAGTGTCCTTTTCCCGGTCTATCTTCCTTTGCTGAGGAACAATACCACAAGTTCTTCTTTGGGCGCGATGAGCTGATTAGAGATTTACAAAAGGAACTGGCGAAGGATAATTTCTTAGCTGTTATCGGCACTTCGGGTAGTGGCAAATCATCCGTGGTGCTAGCTGGACTGATTCCTAAGCTTAAAGAGCAGGAGCCAAGCCTACAGTCGGTTCGCATCACACCGAGCAACGAGCCACTGAAACAATTAGAAATACTGTTAAAGGTATCGGAACAGCATTCAATATTGGTGGTAGACCAATTTGAGGAACTGTTCACCCTCTGCGAGGATAAAGCCAATCGGCAAGAATTTATCGACAAGTTGTTTCACCTTGCCGAACGCCGAAAAGTTGTCATAACAATGCGGGCGGACTTTTTAGGAGAGTGTACCTTCTACCCCCCACTGAGAAAGCGGATTGAAACCCGACAAAAATTGGTTGGGCCGATGGAACCTGCGGAACTGATTACAGCGATGAAGATGCAGGCAGACAGGGGAGGGTTGCGCTTTGAAGCTGGCTTGAGTCACTCGATTCTCAATGATGTGCAAGGAGAGCCAGGGGCGATGCCGCTGCTGCAATATGCGTTGCAGGAACTGTGGAAGCGACGGCGGGGACGCTGGCTGTGCGATGAGGAGTACCAAGCGATTGGTAAAGTCCACCAGGCGATCGCTAAAACTGCTGATGATTTTTACAATAGCCTACCAGCTAAGAAACAAGAGCAAATCCAGAATATTTTCTTGCGCTTAACTCGCCTGGATAAGAATGCCATACAGGGAGAGAAGCGACGGGACACCCGCCAGCGAGTGGAGTTAGAGGATCTCGTGTCCAGTGCGAGCAATCTGGCAGAGACTAAGAAGTTGGTACAGCAGCTAGCTGGTGAAGGGGTACGGCTAGTCGTTACCAGTCGGAACGAAACTACCGCGAAGGAAGAAGTAGAAGTCGCCCATGAAGCTTTAATCCGCTATTGGCCAACGTTGCAGGAGTGGTTGAGCCAGAACCGCAACGACTTGCAACTGCGAGAAAACATAAATCAGGCGGCAGAAGATTGGCACCAGCACCGGGAGCAACCAGACCAAAACAGCTATTTAATCCATCAGGGGGGAAGATTAGAAGATGCCCAAGTGTTGTTGAAACAGCCCAAATTTGTGCATCTCAACCAAGAAGAATCTGAATATGTCTTGGCTTGTTTGGAGTTGCGCGATCGCATCCGCAGGCAAGAAAAACAACGCAGACATCGCCTGCTTTTCGCCGCTGTCAGCTCAGCTTTTGTCTTTGCTGGATTTGCTATCTTTGCTGGATATCAGTGGCGGCAAGCAGAAGTTGAGCGAATTCAGGCTTTAAGTGCTTCCTCAGAAGCTAAGTTAGCAACAGATCAATTAAAGGCATTGATAGGAAGTTTACAAGCTGGAAAAGAAGTTAAGCACCTGTGGATATCAAAAGCAACCTTAATCAATGAAGTAATGGGCAGGCTGCACAAAGTAACTTCTGAAGTCAGAGAACTCAATCGCCTAGAAGCGTATGAACGCTCAGTTACGGATGTCAGTTTTAGCCCTGATGGCCAGCTACTGGCGAGTACTGGAGTTGATGGCACAGTTCGTTTGTCAGATTTACATGGCAAAGAACTAATTAAATTTGGAGTGAGTAAAGAGCGTGTTAGAAATATCTACTTTAGCCCGGATGGTCGGCTACTGGCGACTGGTGGTGAGGATGGGACTACAAAATTGTGGGATTTGAAAGGAAACCTAATGAGGGAATTTCCTAAGCAGAAGGAGGGGGTATTTAACATCACTTTCAGCCCTAATGGTCAGACTATCGCCACTGGTTATGAGGATGGTATCGTTCGCTTGTGGAATTTGCAGGGCAAATTATTAAAAGAATTTCCTGCCCATAATACCAGTAAGGATAAAAAAGTTTGGGGCATCAGTTTTAGCCCTGATGGTAAGACGATAGCTACGAGTTCTGGAGACCGCACCGCCAAGTTGTGGGATTTGAACGGAAAACTATTAAGCGAATTTAAAGGACATAAAGATGCGGTATTTAGTGTTAGTTTTAGTCCCGATGGTCAAAAAGTTGCCACTGCCTCTATGGATGGTACTGCCAAGTTGTGGGATTTGAAAGGAAAAGAGTTGAGAGAATTGTTAGAAGAGCAAGAGCAAAACGGGGTGTTTAGCGTCATTTTCAGTCCCGATGGCCAGCACCTCGCCACTGGTTCCAAGGACGGCGTTGTTCGCTACTGGGGTTTGAATGGAAAACTATTGAAGGCATTTAAAGGGCATAACAACTCAGTTAGGAGTGTTGTTTTCAGCCCAGATGGCAAGCTTTTAGCTACGGCTGGATACGACAACACTGTCCGCTTGTGGGATTTGCAAGACCGCCAGCAGTTAACTGATTTCAAAGGGCACAAAGGCACTGTCTGGAGTGTCAGTGTTAGTCCGGATGGCGATATCCTGGCGACTACTGGAGCTGATGGCACTGTCCGCCTGTGGGATTATTTATCAGGCGAGCAGTTAGGGGAATTTAAAGGTCATAAAGGTAAAATTGAGAAGGTTAGTTTTAGCCCGAATGGCAAACTTTTGGCTACATCAGGAGAGGATGGCACCGCTCGCTTGTGGAGTTTATTTGGTAAGCAACGGAGAGAATTCAAGGGTCATAAAGGTGGAGTTTTGGGTCTGAACTTTAGCCCGGATGGTAAATTTTTAGCTACATCCGGAAAGGATGGCACTGCCCGCTTGTGGGATTTGTCTGGTAAGCAATTAAGAGAATTAAAAGGTCATAAAGGTGCCATCCTAAGTGTCAATTTTAGCCCGAATGGCAAACTTTTAGCTACGGCAGGAGCGGATGGCATTGTACGTTTGTGGGATTTATCTGGTCAGAAGCTAAGAGAATTCCCCGCGCATCGAGACTGGATCAACAGCGTCATTTGGAGCAATGACGGTCAAAAACTGGCTACAGCTAGTAGCGATCGCACTATCCGTTTGTGGGATTTGTCAGGTAATCAATTAAAGGAATTAAAAGGTCATATAGGTGCAGTACAGAAACTCCGTTGGAGTAACGATGGTAAGCTGCTAGCGAGTGCGGGATCTGACTCAACTGCTCGTCTGTGGGATGTAGCCGGTCAAGAGGTAGCTGTATTCAAAGGTCATAAAGGTGAGGTCAAGAGCGTCGGTTTTAGTCTCGATGGCAAGCTTCTAGCTACGAGTGGTGAAGATGGGACTGTTAAGTTATGGCGGGTTGAAGGATTAGATGAGCTGATGGTGCGGGGTTGCACTTGGGTACGTGACTATCTTAATAATCCTGATTCCGAACTTATGTCTGAAGAACGTCACGTTTGTGATGGTATTGGCACTGCTAGTAATTTACCAAAAAAGTAGGAAGCGTCAGACCGAAACGAGGACGCAAGTCTTCTGTGGCGATCACTCCCTAACAACCTGAAAGCTGCACGGGAAAACTCCCGGCAGCCGTTCACTTAGGTGCACGATCGCTAAGTTAGCTCAACGCCTTCAACACATTCAACAGATTGATGGCTATTGATGTTGCTGTTTGCAGGGTTTCGGTGTTATTAGCTGGAGCTTTTTGGACGGTATTGACAAATTGCTCTAATGATGAAACGAGTTGCGTCTGAACTTGCTTCAGAGCAGCTTCATCAACAACTTGCTCTGGAGTTTCCTGAGCCGAACCCTGTGCCAGATTAGAAGGCAACTGCACAGATTCAATCGTAGGGCGATCGGCGCTGGCATCTTTACTATAACTGACGACTAGCCGGACTGCTGGATCGCCAATAATCGCATAGTTGCGGGCGTCATTGTTAGCCGTCCACATCCCAGCCAAACTCTGATTATTGGGAACCGCACCAAACTTAATCTCTTCTAGCTCAGAGCTGAGGTCGGAGGAAATTTCGGCATAGCGCTCATCAAAATACTCCACTGCCGATCCTACTGGATGCCCTTCCAGCAGACGCTTCACGCTACTCTGAAAAACTGCTATCTGCCGTTTCTCCGCACTTGAACCGCGAATATCTGAACTAGAGAAAGAACAACCCCAAGCTCGATCGACATGACCAATGACAGCGAGGGCACCTCCCTTGGCATGACTCAGGAGTTTCTGCGGCAAGCGGGCAAGAAAGGGATACGGCGCAATATCCGGTCGTTCGGAAAGAAATTTAGAGTGACCGTCGAATTCATCCTTTTGGGGACAGCCAGCACCATAGCAGGCAAAGTGAAAAGCAATCATTCCTAAAAGCCGCGCTTGTTCGCCAATATCGTCCCCAGAAAAGTAAAAATCTTCCGGGATCGGCTTTCGTCCCCATTCGCGACCGGGCCAGTCTTGGCACAGCAGTGCGCCTTGGTGGGGCAACTGACGCGGATCGCCATTGGGAAAGCCCATGCCATGACTGGCAGTGAAAAGCAAACTAGGTGTTTCACTGCCTCCTAGCAATTGCCCCAAGCGGGCTTTGGTTGCTTCTTCTTTGAGAATCGTTTTCACATCCCAGTCGGAATGTTTCTCGGCAACCCATTCAGATAACGGCTGAATGAGGTCTTGAGTGCTGAGATTAGTGGCAGCGTCTCCTGGGTTGCACACACCGAAAAAGGCCGCGCTAGGGGATAGGGATAAATTGCCAGTTTCAGCTTCTACTACACTGTGAGCGTACTGCGCGTATTCCTGTAGCGTATCAAAGTAAATCCGACCCACTGCGTACTGAACGCTGAGCTGGGACTGAAAGCGATAGGGAATTGTTACTGGATCGCCAACAATCAGCAGGTAGTAGGGCATTTTGTCCGGATCGGCTGGACCTGAAGATACTCCCTGACGTGCCAAGAAATTCTTTTTTGACTCGTACTGATTTTTTGCCTTGTCGTAACGATAGCCTTGGGGACCTTGGTATTCCTTATAGTAATGCTCGTGCTGTTGAGTGGCTTGCTTTTTGCGATGGTCTAATAGCTCGCTGAGCGCCTCTCGAATTGCCGGATCGGCATCGTAAGCGAAGATTACCCCCCAACCTGTTTGTGCTAGGTTTTTGGGGTCTACTCCCTCTATAGGAGCAAAGTCAGGCTCTTCTTTTTGCCGCTTTTTTAGCTGGATATCTTCTAGATTGTCTGGATCGAATTCTTCGCCTTGGGCAATCTTAGATACTTGCTCGGCGCTCAATGGCGGTAGCAAATAATCACCGCTGGCGCCATTAATCCCATTGAAAAATAGCAAGTCTTCTTCGTTCATATTTTTGGTTCCTGGTTGGTTGGGCGAATAATCACAATTTGAGTTTTGAGTGAATCAGATAGAAACCCCACAAGCTTTTTTAACAGGGGCTTTCTGAGTTTCTATCCGTTCTCACAGGCAAAAAAATTGAGTCTAACTCTGGCGGTTAACTGGCATAAGCTGCCGACCACACAGCATGGGCGACTTCCGGCTTGGCAATGTCGCAATGGGCACCCATTATTGGCCCTCCCTGGTTCACATCACAAATAAATTTGCTGCTTTCCAGGTTGTAGATTTTGCCCGGTTTAAAATCATAAGAGGCATTCCAGGGGAGCATATTTGTGTTTTCCGCTGCCAGGTCGTCTCCCCCTAGACCAAAGCTGCCAATTCCGCCATATTTAGGCAACTGACCGGGGGCAAAGTCCACAGCACTAAAGGCAGTCTTTCCAGCTAGGGGGTACATCCGGCCGACTGCATAGTCTAAGTGAGAGTGAGTTGTAACGATCGGACCTGCGACTTTACCTTGAGCGATGATTGTATTAAAGTAACCGGGGCGATCGCGTTCGTATGAAATCTTTGAACAATAAGACCAGAGCGATACAGCGCCTTGTACCAACGCCAGAGAATTCACTGGGCGGACTAACGTACCCTTCCCTTGCGGACCGTTGAGCATGGAAGAGACAACAACGCATCCGAAACTGTGACCCATCAGGTGGAATCGCACCGTTTCAGCAGCGTTCTCTTGCAGTGTTTTTAACAAGTTGAAACCAGTGTTTTCACCGATTTTGCGAGCGCGTTCTTTCATTTTCCAATAAGACAGTACCCGCAGGGGGTTCAAAACCTTATCCCAGACTGAGCTGCTGTCGGTGCTGAAACTTACTGGTTCATCTATACTCGCTTCATAGATGGCTTCTGGATCGAAACCTTCCCAATCCGAACCCGGTGCCGCACCTTCACCTTCGCTACCCAAGTCAGCCTCTTGGTTCAACACTTGGTAGGCGTTGAGTACCTCTGGTGGCAAGCTATCAAGTGTGTTGTCTTCGCTCGCCGCCCGGAGAATTGTTTGCAGGGCTTGCCGTGCTGCTTCAGTGTTAGCAATGCGATCGGCATATTCATCTACTAACCCCTCAACTGGATCTTCGTCGTTCACGTCAAAGGACACCGAAGAATTTGTCAACTCTTCATCACCCCAAGGCTTGCTCGGCCAGTGCAGGCCAATCATTAAGGGACGAAATCCCGATCGCACCTGTTTGATTTTTTCAATATCGGCTGTTTGTTTAGCCATTGCGCCAATCCAGTCGTTGTACTGCTGTCGCGCTGCGGGGATGTCGCCCATCCACCCGTGGCTCATAAGGAATACATCTGTGATTGGCTCATTCGCTAGTGCACAGAAGATTTGTTCGCTCAGTTTCTTCCCATCAGCTTCATCGCGTTCGTTGCCATCCTTATCAAAGGCAATCAGATAGTAATTCAAGGAAGTATTAGGTACTTTTTCAATTGGCATGGCATTTACTCATTTAAGAAAAACTGACTGAACGGTTGGGTAAAGGAACCTGGTTTCTGAGGGTGGCGTTTTGTTTCTACTTCTGGGCCTATGTTATCAGGCAGCTATCTACTTTTGGTTGCGCTGCCTGAATCAATAAAGTAGAACTAAATATTGATACTTTGGGGAATTTGAGAAGGTAGCAAGAATTTGTAAGGCATGAGTCGGGAACGGTTTCTCTTGCTAATCTCCATTTCAATATCTCTTAGCTGATTTTGAAACGCGCCCAAATATGACATGACTTTGGCATCTTTAAAGTGTCCTTTGTTGTATTGACCTAGCTGCGTGTAATATACCGAACCAAGTAAATAATCTACCCCAATTTGGGTTTGGGAGCGGTCTAGGGAAGGTAGCATACTCATAAAGTTCCCTTGTTTCTCAGAACTTGTCGGTGCTGGGGAGTAGATGGCAAAAGGAAAAGCCGGCGTATAGCTCATTAATTCTGATTGAGGGAAATTTACTGCCGCGTGCTGAGCACTTGCAGTAAAAATGATACTAGAGACAGCATCAATTAAATAATTGAGTGTTTTAATCGCACCTGAAGCATCTTCTCCAAAATTCTTTAAGCGACCCCCTTGGTCGGAAACTAATTCCTGTGCCCAATTTTGTAAAGCTTTATCTTCGAGTAGTTGTTGGTCGCTAGTGTAGTAAATGCTTAAATAAGCACGAACCCAAGTATTAATAGCATCCCAAATCAGCCGTCCATCATCTCGATAAGGATAATCGGGTAACTGAGCGCTTTCGCCGACACCGTGACTTGTCAAGGTTTTGGGAAACATTACATCATTGAAGTTGTGCAGATAGCTTTTTGCTCCTTCAACCGCAAGAACTCGATCGTCCTCAATAGTGCTAGCTAGAAGCTCATCTACTTTTCCTCCATTAGCAATTAAGGTTTTATGAGCCCCATAATTGATTAATATAGTTCCTTCAAAGTGAGGATCTAGCAAAATTCTTAATTTGTGATTTGCTGGCAATTTCCGCTTAGTAGCTAGTACAAAAGGTTCGATAAATAAATGAGTGCGACCTAAATGACTAACTAATTCGTGGTAGTTGCTATCCGCCATTTGAACAATGGTTTTAGCTACCATCCAGTTGTCGCCATCTAGCGGCGTAAATACTGGTGGATTTTCACTTACAGAAGGTTGCTGGCATTGAATAGCTACTGGTATTAGAGAGCGAGATGAACTACTAACTGGGGGAACCGCAAATAATGCTAAAGGCGCACAAGGGTATTTTTTGACGTTGTTGGGAAAACTCCCCTGTGCCATGTTTTTTAACATGGAATAATCAGCTTGATAAAGTCGGCCTTCTTGCAGAGCGGCTTCAAGGGAGTCGGAAAACTCAAACTTTTCGATTATTTGCTGATATTTTTCGTTGGTAATCTGCAAAGGTTTATTTTGTTCTGATAGCTGCTGGAGCATAAGTGGGTTTGGCCCCGCAACTCGCATATAGGCAAAAATTAAATCTTCTTGAAACCTTTGGCTAATCTGGGGTAAGCGGATATCTACAAATAATCTATTGTAATCGTCCAGGCTGGGAAAATCTTGAAATCCTCCTGTAGAAAAATCTACATTTGAACTTTGCTCACTTTCTAAGTCCAACAATTTTATGTTTTCTTTAATAATTTCCTTGAAGGCTAAATCCAGCGATTCTCCTGACGTATCTTCCAAGTCTGAGCCAACACTAAAGTCTAATGCATCTGAAGTTTCACTAGATTGGTAGGCATTAGCAAATTGCTCATCTATCTCTCTAAGCTGCTCATCAATTTCAGAACTTTCGGCCGATTCACTACCACCTACGCTGAAAGATACTCCCGCAGGAGAAACCTCTTGCGTAATTTGTTTGGCAGCCGAGGCTATTTTCCAAGCAATATTTGTCCAATCTTCTTTACTATCAGCGGTTTTGATTTCATGTTCGGTATCTTTTAATACTTGCACATTTTCATCAATGGATGAACTTTCTTCTGTGCTATTTCCCACACTAAAAGATGGGATGCCGTTGTCAAATTTCCGGGCTTTATTAGCATTTAAAGTTGTTATTTTTTGGACAACCAGCATTACCCATTCTTTACTGGGTAGCTCTTGGATTGGTATGTTGAGATTAATGACAGGCAATGAAGGCGAACTCGTCATAGCGAGGCTGGGAATATAATCATAATTATAATTATATTCCCCTGGACGAAGACGGGAAGCAAGCTTGACGAACTTATAAAGTGTTAATAGAGTATTGATTAGGGTGGTTTTGTCCGAATGAGAATTTTGCGTTTCCGAAGATAAAGGCATATGCCCTCCTGTAGTTGTGAAAGATTTATTTAGCGAGTAAGCTTAAGCTTACCATATCGTTTCAGCCTTAGCATAACTTTCTGTACGGTTGCTCATATCACTCCGTGATATTGGAGTGCGCTTTGGTAAGAGGCTTGAGCATCATCAAAGCGATTTTGTCGAACTAACGCATTACCTAGCTGAAAATTGCTGATCTTCTCATTATCTGGCTTAATTGTCAATGCCAGATGGTAAAATTGGATGTCGTCGGGGTTGGATGCGATACGAGAGCGATAGGAGTTCATCACTCGCTCTATTCCCTGAGTGTGTTGGAGATACAGCACTTCCGGATGTATGAGGTACAGTAGCAGCAATTAGTAAACCAGTTTTTAAGATGTTTCGGATTAATTAAGTCAAGAGCCACAGCAATTATGGTGTCAACCATTTTAGTGGTGGTTGGTGAAAACTGGATCAATAAAGATTTGAGTTGCGACCACCATAATTCAATTGGATTAAAATCAGGAGAGTATGGGGACAAACACATGGGGGGGGTGACAAAGAGGCCTAGGAGATAGACCGAATCAGGGTTGCAGCCCGCATACCTTGTTGATAAAAGCGACGTTTATTTAGAGTTAACGTAACTATTTAGAGACCCATCGCTGCCGAATAGTCAACTACCAATACTATAAAGAAGAGTCCATAAGTTCGATTGGTTCGGGAACAGTTGAATCAATTATTAAACGAATTGGGTTCTGGGTGAAAATATCAGGAGCGCAATGGAAAATTGAGAGCGTTCCCTCTATCCTTTCTCTTCACTGTGCTTATCTCAACGGTCAACTTTCAATTTGATGTATTTGCCAAACTGAGATGCACCAGTTCTGGCGATTCTTTTTCTATTTTTAAATATTCGGCTATTTTTATTTTAAACGCTGTTCTTTTTTCGGGATTTCTCTTCGACTCTAGGCTAGGGCTTGCTGGATAAGTGCAGAAAGGTTACACGGCGCGGTTATACGATCGCGGGATCGAGAGTAAAGTCGCCGTGATAAACAGGTAAAATAGGCAAAACCCATGCATCACCACCTGCGATCGTGTACAGAAAAGCTGAGCTTGCCCCAAGCCCCTCATCCGAGTTTGAACTGCCCTTCGGAGGAAGGTTGTCTGCTGAAAACCGTTGGGTAAAAATGGCTCAACTAATTCCGTGGTCAGAATTTGAGTCAGAATATGCCCAAAACTTTCCCACCCAAAAGGGGGCACCAGCCAAATCATTTCGGATGGCATTGGGGGCATTAATTATTAAAGAAAAATTAGGAATTAGCGATCGGGAAACAGTAGAACAGATCCGGGAAAACCCCTATCTACAATACTTCATCGGTCAATCAAGCTACAGCAACGAACTCGCATTTGACCCATCTTTATTAGTGCACTTTCGCCAAAGAATTAGTTCCACCCTAATTAATAAAGTGAACGAACGCAGGGTCGAAAAAATGCGAGAAATTACCCCAATCCAACCCGAAAAAAAAAGGATTCGGACGCCAAAAATGAGTCAACCAATCGCGGTAAACTAATCGTAGATGCAACCTGCGCTCCCGCCGACATTACCTATCCGACCGACTTAGGACTATTAAACAGAACCCGAGTTCATACAGAAAAAATCCTAGACATCCTGTATAAACAAATCAAAGAAAAAATCCCTAAAAAACCAAGAACCTACCGTAATCTAGCAAGAAAAGACTACTTAGCAGTAGCCAAACAAAAACGACCCAGCCGCAACAAAAGAAGACAGGCAATTAAAAAACAACTTCAATACATCAAAAGAAACTTAGCTCATATTGAACAGCTAATTGATGCGGCTGCGACTCTAGAAGCTTTGAACAAAAAGCAATATAAAACCTTGCTAGTCCTCACATAAGTCTATCGCCAACAGCTCTGGCTATTTGAAAATAAAAAACAGAGATAGAAGATAGAATAGTAAGTTTAAGTCAACCCCATATTCGTCCTATAGTCAGAGGAAAAGCAGGGAAAAATGTAGAGTTTGGAGCTAAACTATCAGCGAGCTGTTTTGAAGGATATGTATTCTTAGACCGAATAAGTTGGGATAATTTCAACGAATCAGGAGACTTGAAAGCACAAGTAGAAGCTTATTATAGCTTCACAGGATATTATCCAGAGTCCGTTCATGCCGATCGCATTTACCGTACAAGAGAGAACCGAGCTTGGTGTAAAGAAAAAGGCATTAGAATCAGTGGACCCCCCCTAGGAAGACCTCCAGCAAATGTGAGTAAAGAAAAAAAGAAGCAAGCTAAGGAAGATGAGAAGATTCGTCAGGCAATTGAGGGAAAATTTGGGGCTTGCGTAAACGAAGGTTTAGCCTGAATCTGGTAATGACAAAATTTGAGAATACCTCTGGTACAGCTATTGCTATCACTTTTTTAGTAATGAACCTTTCTACCTGGTGGCGCCGGGTTTTTTGTGTGTTTTTAAGCGGTTCGGGGCAAACAATGCCTGTTTTTGGGCTTAACATAATTTGCGCTTATATTTCACTCAAAATGAGGCCGGAAAAACTCATCTTTAACTCTGGTTGAATAATCGATCACTCCCGATCGCCAAAAAGCGCTCAATTATTCAGCAAGCCCTACATAGAGTAGGAGGTTCGCTCAAACGACTGAGGAGAGCGAAGAACCAACTGTGGCAAGGAGCAACAGTTGAAGCTATAGCTGAGTTTATAGGAGTTAGAGCTAAAGAAAGTAAAAATTTCCAGAATTATCTCCGAAAACATCAGTCAAGAATCCCAGATTACCAGAATTATCAACAGCAGGGTATTGATATTGGTTCGGGAGCTGTAGAGTCTTTAATTAAACAGATTGGAGCAAGAATTAAGATTGTAGGTGCACAGTGGAACGAAAAAAATGTGCCTCAAATTTTAAGACTGAGATGTGCATATTTAAACAACGACATCAAGCTCGGTATTTCTGCTTAGTTAAAAAGCGGGATGCTCCCAACTAATAACAACTGCTGGACGTTTTTTATTGGTAGTTTGATCGGTAAAAGGAAACGGAACTAAAACCACATCACCAAAATTATAACTCATCATACTCCGCGTCCTCTGGGTTATCCCAAATTTTAGCAAAAGCTGCTTCTGAGAGTTTAGTTGCAGTATAAACGAGCCGACGATCTTCACTTCGCGTTGAAAGGAAATCGATAAAATCTTCTAATACCGTAATTTTATCGGGCGGTAAAGTACGGATTTTTTCCATCAGCTTTGTTTCCTGGTTTGGGGCGACACTCATGTTATCTCTCACTTCTTAATGTTAAATCAGCATATATTGTAAAAATACTAGGAAACTCCCTGAAGTTATTTGGCTCACAAACTGTTTATAGTCACCACTATTTATATGATAACATACATTCGTAGATAGTGCCAAAAAACTAGCAAGTATTAATAACACCATATTCACTCCAAAACTATGAAAAAAATCATCATTGGCATCATGGGCCCTGGCGAGAGTGCCACATCCACCGACTTAGAAAACGCCTATCAACTCGGACAACTCATCGCCGAAGCAGGGTGGATATTGCTAACTGGTGGCAGAAATGTCGGCGTCATGGATGCCGCTAACAAAGGAGCAAAATCAGCTAACGGTTTAACAGTCGGCATCCTTCCGGGAAATGACACTCGCGGCATTTCTGAATCTGTAGATATTGCCATTGTCACCGATATGGGAAACGCCAGAAATAACATTAACGTTCTTTCTTCAGATGTAATAATTGCCTGCGGTATGGGGACGGGCACTGCTTCGGAAATCGCCCTCGCTCTGAAAGCTAACAAACAAGTTATATTGTTAAATCACAGCGCCGAAAGTCAACTTTTTTTTAAACGTTTAGCACAATTTAACATTTTTGTGGTAAACAATCCTGTAGAGGCTATGAATCAAGCTCGCGAAATCCTAGTAAATTCAAGATGACATCCAAGATGAGAGTAAGCAAATTCAACTTTGGTGCGATCGCACTTTTCCTGACTTTGGGGATTTTCGTCACTACCAAAGCAGACGGAAGAATTGCACAGTTCAGTTTTAGCAACAAATCCACTCAAAAATTAGCACAAACCCTCCCTCCTCCTCCCCCTTTCGCACAGCCTGTTACCGAACAAGAAGCGCCACCTATTCGCAGCGAATCCGTGCCGGAACAAATAGCTTTAGCAACCCATTTGCAGACCATCAAAGCTAGAATGTACGGTGCTTACTGGTGTCCTCACTGTCACACGCAACAAGAACTTTTCGGCAAAGAAGCATTTACCGCAATTACTTACATTGAGTGCGATCCCAGAGGCAAAGATGCTCAACCGGATTTGTGCAAAGCTGCCAATATTAAAGCTTATCCCACTTGGGAAATTCGGGGGAAATATTACACGGGGCGGCAATCTTTGGAAAAACTGGCTATTTTATCCGGTTATAAAGGCAGCAGCAATTTTCTGCCACCGGTTCCCTCTCCTTAAAAATATCTAAATTAGTTCACACTTGCACTCGCCCACTAAGAAACCGGGTTTTTGAACCGAGATTGACTGTTTTCAGCAATTATTTTGGTAAAAAACCCGGTTTTTCGCCACCCGTGCGTGCAAGAGTATAAATGTAGGGTACCCACGGCGCACCTAAAATTATGATTTTTATGAATCCAACTTCTGAATAATCTGAATTGACATCACAGCGAGCTGGTTATTTAATGGTAATTAGGCGGACAGATATATGTCAATTTCAGACTAGCAGTTATTCAGGAGACTGAAGCGATGCAGTTACAATTTAGCAATAAACAAATAATCTGGATCAGTTTGCTATGCTTTTCGGCAATTGCATTTCCCGTAACGAGCCAAGCTATAACAGTACAAGAAGTACCGAATCCCCGTCAAGTAAATAACACTTGGGTAACGGACAAGGCAAACATTCTCAGCAACAGCACCGAAATTCAGCTCAATCAAATGATTTCGGATTTAGAGGCGAAAAACGGCTCAGAAATCGCTGTTGTGACAGTGACTGGTACTAAACCATCGGCGACACCAAAAGCATTTGCTACAGAACTATTTAACTTTTGGGGTATTGGCAAGAAAGGTAAAAATAACGGAGTTTTATTGTTGATTTCTTCGGGGGAACGCCGCGTTCAAATTGAAACAGGTTCTGGCATTCAAAGCATTTTGCCGGATGCTAAAGCAGTGGGCATTATTGAAACCGAAATTACGCCCCGATTTAAACAGCAGGACTTTGACGGGGGCACATTAGCCGGGACAAAGGCGTTAGTAAATGTTTTACAAACTCCTATGGTAAATGCTCAATCTCAAATCACGCTGCCTTTGGCTCCGATCGTACCATCTCAAGCGCTGAAACCGTCACCAATACCTAGTCAATCGCCAGTTATTAGCAATAGTACATCCACAGGTGAAGATTCATCGAATCCAATCTATGACTTACTTGGGTTCTTATTCATAGCATTTATACCTTGCTTCATTATCTTCAGGATATTTGGCAGCTTATTTTCTGGGAAATCTCCTTTCCCCTCCCGCAGCCGTTATCAGGGTAATAACCGCAGTAACTACAGCAGTAGCAGTAGTGACTACAGCAGTAGCAGTAGCAGTAGCGACTCCGGGGGTAGCTTTGGCGGTGGCGAGTCTAGTGGTGGGGGTGGCGGTGGGGATTGGTAATTCGGGAAGCGAGGTAGAAACCGAGTTTTTTTAGCAGGAATTAGTCCCCCTCTGCGGGTAAGAAAGTTTGTATAGTTGCGCTTTCAACCGCCGAATAATCGAGGAGTAGTTAACTAAAATACTCTTCAACAATTTTCAAAATCCGCGAGGAGGCCAAACCGTCCCCAAAGGGATTAATTGCCATTGCCATTGCGTTGTATGCTTCCGCATTGCTCAGCAATTCTGCCGCTGCTGCTGTAATTATATCAGAATTAGTACCAACCAGTTTAGCAGTACCCGCAGAAATTGCCTCTGGTCTTTCTGTGGTTTCTCGTAATACTAAAACTGGCTTGCCCAAACTAGGTGCTTCTTCTTGCAAGCCACCCGAATCTGTGAGGATTAAATGACATCTCTGAATTGCTCCTACTAATTCTGCGTAATCTAAAGGTTCAGTTAAAAAGACTCTCGGATGGTCGCCCAAAAGAGCTTTTAAAGGTTCTCTAACAGTGGGATTTCGGTGCAGGGGTAGTAGTAAAGCTGTATCGGGAAATTTATCTAAGATTTGGAGAAAAGCCCGCGCAATTCCTTGTAAGGGTTCTCCCCAATTTTCGCGGCGGTGAACTGTTGCTAAGATAGTGCGATATTTGCTCCAATCTAAGTTAGGTATGTTGCATTCTGGTTCGCGTTTGGCGACAGAAAGCAAAGCATCGATTACTGTATTGCCTGTACGGTGAATTTCTCCCAAAACGCCCGATCGCCCTAAATTCTCTTGGGCCAGCGCTGTCGGGGCAAAATGCAGCCGTGTGAGCTGAGATATCAACCGTCGGTTAGCCTCTTCAGGGTAAGGATTGAACACGTCGTCTGTCCGCAATCCGGCTTCTACGTGACCTACGGGTATTTTCTGGTAAAATGCAGCCAAAGCAGCGGCAAACGCTGTCGTTGTATCGCCCTGAACTAAGACGATGTGGGGTTGCAATTCTTTAAACAATGCTTCCAAACCCTGCAAACTCCGGGATGTAATATCCGTCAAGGTTTGCTGGTGCTGCATAATTGCTAAATCCCGATCGGCTTTTAGATCGAACATTCGCATTACTTGCTCGACCATTTCTCGGTGCTGACCGGTTAAAATTACTTGGGTGTCAAAGGTTGGAGAACTTTTGAAGAGTTGAATTACTGGGGCTAGTTTAATCGCTTCTGGGCGAGTTCCTAAGACGATGCAAACGCGGTGTGTGGCTTCGGACATGGTAAAATTGGGTAGTTGAGATTTGCGAGGCTCTTAAAGGCTGAAGATTTTAGAGCTGGTTTGAATCGTTGGTTAACAAGATTTATTTTTTTATGAACCGCAGAGGGCGCAGAGGGCGCAGAGGAGAGAAGAGAGAGAGAAAGTGGTTTGACGTTGGGTGGGGGCGGGTTTTTGAGATTGTGAGTTTTAGCCAATTATTGTCGGTGAAACCCGCCCCTACAAATTTATTGACATTAGTACATTCTTATTTTTTAATTTGTCATGCCCTATCGGTACATTTTATTTTACAAACCCTATGATGTTTTAACTCAATTCACTGACAATTCAGGGGAAGTTAAACGCAGAACCCTGAAAGATTATATTCCTATTCCTAACATTTATGCAGTAGGAAGGCTCGATCGCGATAGTGAAGGTTTGTTGCTGCTAACCGATGATGGACAAATGCAGCACCGCCTCAGTGACCCGAAATTCGCTCACCCCCGCACTTACTGGGTGCAGGTGGAACGAATTCCTGATGCAAGTGCGATCGCCGCTTTGCAGACAGGTGTCACAATTCAAGATTATCGGACTCGATCGGCAAAAGTGCAATTATTGTTAGAAGAACCCGCTTTGCCGCCCCGCGAACCGCCGATTCGATTTCGCAAAAACGTGCCGACAGCTTGGCTGGAAATGACTCTCACAGAAGGCCGCAACCGCCAAGTCCGCCGGATGACCGCAGCAGTAGGGTTTCCGACGCTGCGGCTGGTCAGATGTGCGATCGGGCATTTGCGTCTCGAAGGCCTCAAACCCGGTGAATGGCGCGAACTAACTCAAGCCGATTTTAGATTTTAGATTTTGGATTTTGGATTGGAGAATTACAGTCAACCGTCTTGACATTTAGGACATTCTTGATAGCTGAAACTATTACTGCGGCTGCATTTCCCTTCTTCCTTCTTCCTGATATCCGTTACATCCGTTACATCCGTTACACAATCCGTTGCCGAACTTCCTTCTTCCTTCTGCTTACTTTCGAGGGGGCAAAATAAAACTCTCGTTTCCATCCCGATCTTTTTGCACCTGAGCTCCCAACTTGACAAGAGCTTGTCTCGCCCTTTGACGCACCAGCTTATCAGTTGTTTGAGCATAAACCGTGCTCCAAGCAGTAAACCGCACCGGCACGCTATCGGGATCTCGGCGCAAAAACTCAGCAGTTGCTCGAAACCTCGGCGCCAATGAAGCTCCTTCTGGGGTTCCTTCCACCCAATCAGCGGCCATTTCGTGAGAGCGAATTGACTCGGGAATATCCCCCAACAGCAGCAACTCATCAATACCTTTAGTTCGCCACACTATCCACGATTGGGAATGAAGTTGCGGCGAAAGGGCAAGGGCCCTAGTACCACGCTCTATAAAGTTAACAGCAGTTTCAGGGTTTCCTTGATAAAAAGAAATAGCTGTGGAGAGAAACAGGTAGATGTCAGCCCACCGCGGGTCGCGCTGCGTAACTATGTCAAAATAATCTTGGCTCAGATTGTAGCCCGTCACATCTCGCGCTTCGTCGTCGCCAAAATACTGCAAAAATTTGAGAAATGTCCAATCTGCAATTAAATTATCAAATCCAAAACTAGGGATAGTTTTGAGCATTCTCAGCCGCAGGGCTTCTTGCTGCGCTTCTTGCTGTGCGGCTTGCTTGAAACTGGCAGCAGACATTCCAGAGGGCGGGTTTTGCCCCTGAACGCCAACTGGGGACATTCCGCCTAACTGCCCGCTAGACTGCATGGCGACGACCCCCGCCAGCGCTGCTAGACCGATAACTCCATTAATGAGCAGGCTCAACCACTTACGCGAAAATTGTTCGATTTTAGCTTCCACGGCACTTTATAAATCCAAGTTTTAAATTAAGTTTATTGAAAGAGAGTAATAATTGGTTGGCGATCGACTATGAATCTCGTTAGACTGTCCAAAGGGATGGTGGAGCCTCCACACAATAGTTTAAGTAGTAGTGTGAGATTTTTTAGCAATATAAAATCTCAAATCAAAAATCTAAAATCGAATTGAGCCAAATTCAATGAATCAAGCCCGCAAACGCTTTTCTAAGTTACAGGCAGCCCTGTTCAGTGGGGCGATGGCAACAACCGCTTCGATATCTTTACTCGTTCCCGGCCTGAGCCAATCAGTCCGCGCCGAACTTCAAGATAGCCCCAAAGCTGTCTTAGATGAAGCTTGGCAAATTGTGAACCGAGACTATGTTGATGGCAGCTTTAACAAGATTGACTGGCAAGTAACCCGCCAAGAACTGCTGAGCAAAAATTATACCTCTCGCGAAGCTGCCTACACGGCCCTCCGCAAAGCCCTAGAGAAATTAAACGACCCCTACACCCGCTTCATGGACCCGAAGCAGTACGAAGCGCTGACGAATCAAACCTCTGGGGAACTGACAGGGGTGGGGATGAGGCTGGAAGAAGACGAGAAAACGAGAGCGATTAGGGTAGTCGAGCCGATGGAAAATTCCCCGGCCCTGAAGGCAGGGATTCTAGCGGGCGATACGATTTTGGTGATTGACGGCAAAACTACCAAAGGCATGACTGTCTCGGATGCGGCTCAGATAATTCGGGGCGATGAAGGCACGAAAGTCACGCTGCGGATTGCTCGTGAGGGCAAAAGCGAATTTGACATCACTCTGACTAGGGCGAGAATTGAGGTAGCCGCGGTTCGCTACAGCCTCAAGAATGAAGGGGGTCAGAATGTCGGTTACATCCGTTTGCAAGAGTTTAGCTCCCACGCGGGCGAACAAATGGAGGCGGCGATTAAAAAGCTCTCGGCTCAGAAAGCTGACGCTTTTGTTTTGGATTTGCGGGGGAATCCCGGCGGGTTGCTGCGAGTGAGCATTGATATCGCTCGGATGTGGATGGATACAGGGGCGATCGTCCGCACAGTCGATCGCACGGGCGATTCTCAGGAAATGAAGGCAAATCGCACTGCGCTCACTGACAAGCCTTTGGTGGTGCTCGTGGACGACAACTCGGCGAGCGCCAGCGAGATTTTGGCTGGTGCTCTGAAGGATAATAAGCGCGCAACTGTGATCGGCGGCCAAACTTTTGGCAAAGCTTTGGTGCAGTCGGTGCATTCTTTGGCTGATGGTTCGGGATTGGCGGTGACGATCGCTCACTACTATACTCCCAACGGTACGGATATCAGCCAGAAGGGGGTTACTCCCGATGTTAAAGTCGAAGTCACCGACGAACAAAAGCTGAAATTAGCTAACAAACCGATGTTGGTTGCGACTAAGGACGATCCTTGCTACGCGCAGGCGATCGCACTTTTGCGAACTACCGCTTCGTCTCCCCGTCCCGTTGCTGGTAATGAGGCTCTTGTTCCTCAGAAGTAGTTGAAATTAGCACTTATTAACAATTAGCTTTAAGATGAAACCCGCGCCGGCGGGTTTTGTTTTTATGATTATTGTTATGAGTTATTAAGGAATGAGAATTAAATAACTTCCACTCTTGAAAGTGGGATGGGCGTCCCGCCCGTCCAAAAAGGACGGGCGGGA
>NZ_JAUBPB010000174.1:0-1181 GCF_036700545.1 Microcoleus sp. SVA1B4 | reverse complement strand
GGGTGCATCTCACTTTGGCGAATATGTCGCAAAAGGGTTAAAATGGAAAAGCTAGTAAAATTGCCAAAAAATATGAGGTAAAGAAAATGACACCCTCAGACCAAGAACAGCTAAAAGCCTACTTAAAAGCGGCAGCATCCATTCTTTACAGAAATACAGATCCAACCGAGTTAGAAAGTTTTGACAGCATAGAAAAATCTCTCCGTCAGAAAATGCTAGAACAAGTGGGACCAGAACTAGGTAGCTTTTTTTTTCAGCAGTATCAGGGATTCAAACAGGAAAATCCAGAAAAATAAAATCAATAGTCGGTTCGCTCGAAATTACAGACAATCAAGCGAAATATTTTGGATTGAAAGCGTATAGTCAATTCAGTCCAATGATGGAAAAATGCTGTCTTTTAATCAGTGCCAACGAATCTTATCAAATGGCAGAAAAAGATTTAGAAATTTTCACGGGGGTCAAAGTCTCTCATAGTACATTACACAGATTAGTCAAACGACAAGAATTTGAATTACCTACATCTAAACAAGGAGTCCAAGAAATTACATTAGATGGCGGGAAAGTCAGGCTACGCAACGAAACCAAAGGCGAGGGGTGTTATTGGAAAGACTATAAAGCCATTTGTTTAGATAATGTTTATTCGGGAGCATTTTTTCAAAATAATCAAGATTTAATTGATTGGACTAATAGCCAAAAATTACTACATCCTATGTATTGTTTAGGAGATGGTCATGCCGGAATTTGGAACATATTTAAAGAAATAGGAGATACTGAACAAAGACAAGAAATCTTAGATTGGTATCATCTGAAAGAAAATATTTACAAGGTAGGAGGTTCGCTAAAACGTTTAAAGTTAGCAGAAAATATGTTGTGGCAAGGTAAAATAGATGAAGTTATCAATCTATTTAAAGAGATGACAAAAAAAGGATTTAAAATATTTTGTAACTATTTAGAGACCCATCGCTGCCGAATAGTCAACTACCAATACTATAAAGAGGAGTCCATAAGTTCGATTGGTTCGGGAACAGTTGAATCAATTATTAAACGAATTGGGTTCAGGGTGAAAATATCAGGAGCGCAATGGAAAATTGAGAGCGTTCCCTCTATCCTTTCTCTTCGCTGTGCTTATCTCAACGGTCAACTTTCAATTTGATGTATTTGCCAAAGTGAGATGCACCCGA
>NZ_JAUBPB010000088.1:0-23566 GCF_036700545.1 Microcoleus sp. SVA1B4 | reverse complement strand
ATTTAACAATTATTTACAAATTGTAGAAATTAAAGCCGTCCTAGAAGGACGGGGCTTTAGACCCACTTTTGCGGTAAATTCTTGTTGCGCCCTAATTGCCAGCCCAGCCGCACCCCCAAGAAGTGCTCGCCAGGAGTGCGGGTAACTCTCCTACCCAGTGAATGTAGGGCTTCTCGCGGTTAAGCTAAACTAGATGGGTGTCAAGAGAAAGAGGGATTTATGACAGAGCAAGCCAACGCTCGCGATTTGTTTCGCGCTGCTTACGAACACCGCTATACCTGGGATGCCAATTTTCCCGGTTACAGTGCCGATATTGAACTAAAACAGGGCGACGAAGTATATACGGGTCATGTTTCCATCAAACCCGACATGAGCGTGGAAGTCAGCGGCATTGAAGATGAGGAAGTGCAGCAAAGCGTCTACACCCAAATGCGCGATATTGTCACCCACCGCAAACGATCGACATTTGAAAAATCTCACGGCAAAAATAGCTTCACCCTGGGCGAGAAGGACAGCACCGACGCTGTGGATATTTTAGTGCAAGGCGACTCAATGGGGTCTAACTATAAAATCCGAGGTCTGTCAATTTGTCAAGTCAGCCGGGTGATGGGCCGCATGGCTTTCGTAATTGACACGCACAAAAGCTTAGAGACACCCGAAGGTTCTTTGGCCACCCACTACGATGCCGTTTTCCGCAACCCCCAAACAGACGAAATCATCAAAGAACTCGAATTTGAAGATACCTTTGACAAGATAGGCGACTATTATGTCATGACCAAGCAAGTAGTTCGATCGAAAGAAAAAGGTCAACTGACAACAACCGAGTTCAACTACTCCAACGTCAAACTGCTAGAACCAGCAGTAGTGTAGCGCGATCCAAAACCCGATTTCTTAAATAAAACGGGTTTTTTTGGATAACGTATCAGAATCAACTTGATTTGGCGGCAAGTAACGCTACGATCGAACGAGAGAGCTAATTGGGATCGAGCATCAGCGTAAGGAACCCCACGCCTAAAGGCGGAGGCTTTTAAGACTGTCCGGCTCTTTGAGCGGGATTGAATCGAGAGCTTACCTTACCAGCCTAAGTCTTTACTGACTACGTTTTTTGAGTCACGACACTCCTTGAATGCGAAGCTAGTTTTCCGCTCTGTCGCTAGTGGTTAAACATCTGTACAAGGGTTAAGGACGTGCTGCTAGCCTAACAAGCTCTTAAAACATTGGCGAAGCTAACATTACCCCGCAAGGGAGTTTGAGGCAACCATACCTCACTGGAGAGGCAACCATACCTCTCCAACCCCGAAAGGGGATTTTAATGCGACGGTCGTCGCTGCCGCTGTCCTCCCCATGCCTAAAGTCAGGGGCTTCTCGCTCGTTTTTCGGTGACAGAAACCGGGTTTGCTGCAGCCAGCTCATTTGAGTACGCAAGTCTTTTATCAAAAAACCCAGTTTCTTAAATCCCGCGCGGGTTGAGAATGCTGTCCTTGAGTCAAATCGAACTTTCATCACCTGCAAAAAATCATCACAGAGGCGAAATATGACACTAGCACTAACCAGAGATAACGTCGAAACAGTTCTCGATGAAATGCGCCCCTACCTGATATCCGACGGTGGCAACGTCGAACTCGTAGAAATTGACGGCCCAGTGGTACACCTGAGACTGCAAGGAGCTTGTGGCTCTTGCCCGAGTTCCACAATGACTCTGAGAATGGGGATTGAACGTCGCCTGCGCGAGGCTATCCCAGAAATTGCCGAAGTCGAACAGGTAATGTAATTAGTCAGTTGGCAATTGGTAGTTGGCAATTGGTAGTTGGCAGTTGACGGTTGACGGTTGACTGTTACCAATTACCAGTTGACGGTTGACTGTTGGCAGTTGGCTGTTAACAGTTGGCTGTTACCAATTACCAGTTGACTGTTGACTGTTACCAATTACCCAATTTAATTGCCAATTACCAATTACCCAATTTAATTACCAATTACCAATTACCAATTACCAAATTCAATTACCAATTACTAAATTCAATGTCTCACCCCCTTTATGTAGCCTTCATTTGGCACCAACACCAACCGCTCTACAAATCCAGAGTATCCGCTAGCGCAGGAGCAGCTCAGTACCGACTGCCTTGGGTGCGCTTGCACGGAGTCAAAGACTACTTGGATTTAGTGCTCCTTTTGGCAAAATATCCCAAGCTTCATCAAACCGTAAACTTGGTTCCCTCCTTGATTTTGCAGATAGAAGACTGCATCGCAGATAAAGCATTAGACCCTTACTTGACGGTGACATTAAAGTCAGCAGAAATTTTAACCCTCCCAGAACAAGAGTTCATTTTAGAACACTTTTTTGACGCCAATTACCACACTCTGATTCAGCCACACCCCCGCTACGCTCAACTCTACACTCAGCGGCAGGAAAAAGGCATTCAGTGGTGTTTGGAAAACTGGAAATTGCAGGATTTTAGCGACTTGCTGGCATGGCACAATTTAGCTTGGATTGACCCGCTGTTTTGGGACGACCCGGAGATTGCAGGGTGGCTGAAACAAGGACAAAATTTTAGTTTGGTAGACAGAAAAAACATCTACTCAAAACAAAAAGAAATCCTCGCTCGCATCATCCCCCAGCACCGTAAAATGCAAGCTGAGGGACAGTTGGAAGTCTCCACAACCCCCTACACGCACCCGATTTTACCGCTGCTTGCTGACACTAATGGCGGCCGCATAGCTATTCCAAACATGACGCTGCCACAACACCGGTTTCAGTGGGAAGAAGATATTCCCCGACACCTGAGAAAAGCCTGGGAAATGTATGAAGACCGGTTTGATTGCCAACCGCGCGGTTTGTGGCCGTCGGAACAAGCAGTCAGCCCGGAAATTTTGCCCTACATTGCCAAACAAGGCTTTAAATGGATTGTCTCGGACGAAGCAGTTTTGGGGTGGACAATTAAACACTTTTTCCACCGCGACGCGACAGGGAATGTCTACGAACCAGAATTTTTATATCGCCCTTACCGTTTAGAAACTCCTGACGGGGATTTAGCCATAGTATTTAGAGACCACAGATTGTCCGACTTGATCGGGTTTACCTACGGTTCGATGGAACCGGAAAAAGCAGCATCAGATTTAGTGGGACACTTAGAGGCGATCGGCAGAACTCTCAAAAACCGACAGTCCGAGGGTCAAACAGCTTTAGAAAATCCCTGGTTAGTTACGATCGCCCTCGACGGCGAAAATTGCTGGGAATTCTATCCCCAAGACGGCAAACCGTTCTTAGAATCCCTCTATCAAACTCTCAGCGACAATCCAGATATCAAATTAGTCACAGTCTCGGAATTTCTCGACAAATTCCCAGCAACCGAAACAATTCCCGCAGCCCAACTGCACACTGGTTCCTGGGTGGACGGTTCTCTCACAACTTGGATCGGCGATCCCGCGAAAAATCGCGCTTGGGACTTGTTAGAGCCTGCGAGACAAATGCTGGCAAACCATCCAGAGGCCACAGAAGAAAGCAACCCAGAAGCTTGGGAAGCGCTGTATGCGGCCGAAGGTTCCGACTGGTTCTGGTGGTTTGGCGAAGGCCACACGTCGAACCAAGATGCCATGTTCGACCAGCTATTTCGCGAACACGTAGCGGCGATTTACGAAGCTCTCGGCGAGCCTGTACCCCCGGAAGTGCGGCGGCAAGTAGAGGTGCACTCTGTTCAAGGCGACCACCTGCCGCTGAGCTTTATTCACCCGGTGATTGACGGTATCGGCAACGAACAGGATTGGGACAAAGCCGGTCGGATTGAAGTTGGGGGAGCAAGGGGTACGATGCACCGGAGTTCGGCAATTCAGCGCCTTTGGTACGGCGTTGACCACTTGAATTTTTACATTCGTGCCGACTTCAAGGTAGGGGTGCGGCCGGGAATTGATTGCCCGCAGCAGTTAAATTTGTTCTGGTTTTATCCCGATCGCACGATGAACAACAGTCTGATTCCGCTGTCGGGTTTGCCTGACGAAGCACCGCTAAATTATAGATACCACCATCAGTTAGAGATTAATTTGCTGACGAAATCGATTTGGTTTCAGGAAGCAGAAGAGGGCGATCAGTGGCAGCCCCGCATTAGCCGCGCTCAAGTGGGAGTGGATAAATGTTTGGAGGTAGCAGTGCCCTGGGCGGATTTGCAGATTATGCCCGACTGGCAGGTGAGGCTGATTGCGGTTTTATCGGATGGGAGTCGTTACTCTAGCTGTATGCCGTTCGATTCTTTGATTCCGATCGGAATGCCGTAAAAAGTCATTAGTCATTAGTCATTAGTCATTAGGCTGTAGGGGCGGGTTTCACGAGCAAAGTAGAACTGCTAACCCAAATACATATAAACCCGCCCCCGCCAACACTCATTCAACAGTCATTAGTCATTAGCCCTTGTTTGAAGGAACAAACAATTAAATAATTATCAATTATTATTATTGAATAGGGGCTTCTACTCTGGCTGCCTAATACCTTCATCATTCGGATCGCGTCCGGTCAATCTAGCGCTATAAAACTTGTGGGTAGTGAGGGCTTCAATACTCATAAAAAATAGGACTTTAGCCCTCACTACTAACGACTACTTAATTTACCGCACATCATATCATTAGTCATGGGGAAATTAACAAACTAATGAGCCGCATTTTACTATTGGTCGATCGCCACCAACAACTTAATTTGCCGAGCGCCCACCTCAACACCGAGCATGAGGTGATTGTACTCGATCGCGCTTTAAATCCCAACTCCGAATTTCCCATTCCCCAAATCGCTTTTGACTTGTGCATTCTCGACGAGGCCTCTTTCGATCGCATCGGGCCGCTGGTAGAATCATTAAAAACTGCCGCCGAACCGATATTTTTACCGTTCTTGCTGGTTAGTCAATCCCAAACGCCTGCTCTTTCTGAGCAGCCATTTTCGCAGCAGCCCAAACAACTCGAACGCAGAATAGACGATTTGATAGTAAGTCCCGTCGAACTCGCCCAACTGCATTGGCGGGTAGAGAATTTGTTGGCCCGCAGGCGGCAGTCGCTAGAAATCCACAGACTTCAGGAAATAATTAAAGAACGGACTTTTACAGAAAGTTTGTTAAAGGACTCGCTGCAAACGGCAAACGAAAACCTGCAACGGGAAATCGCCAAGCGGGCCGAGGTAGAAACTGCACTGCGAGAAAACTCCTATCTCAACTTGCTGATGAATGCCATGCCAGATATTGTCTGCTTCAAAGATGGCGAGGGCAGGTGGCAGGAGGCAAATCAAGCGATATTGGAAGTGTTCGAGCTAGAAAAAATAGACTACCGTGGCCTTAAAGATTCTCAGCTAGGAGAACTCAGCAGTTTTTACCGCGAGGCGTTACAGGCTTGCGAGGTGAGCGATCGAGAAGCGTGGGAAAAAGGTAAGCTTTCTAGGGGGGAAGAAATGATTCCCCGATCGGACGGTACTGTGAATATCTACGACGTGATTAAAGTACCCGTATTTCACCCCGACGGCAGACGCAAAAGTATCGTGATTTTGGGCCGCGACATCACCGAATACAAGCAAGCTAGAGACGAACTCGTGCGCTTGGCGTCGATTGTCGAGTCTTCCGATGACGGCATCGTCAGCAAAACCCTCACCGGGACAATTCAGAGCTGGAACACAGGAGCAGAGAAGATTTATGGCTACTGTGCGGCGGAAATCAAGGGGAAGTCTATAGAGATTTTAGCCATACCCGAACGCCCCAAGGAAATGCCTCAAATATTGGAAAATATTAGAGCTGGAGCCACCATCGACCATTATGAAACCGTACACTTGCGGAAAGATGGCCAACAGATAGATGTCTCCCTCACGATTTCTCCGATTAAAGACGCGACTGGAGCGGTAACGGGCGTTTCGACAATCTCTCGCGACATCAGCGACAGCAAGCGAGTCGAAAAAGCCTTTGAACAACTCCGCCACCAAACAGAAATGATTTTGTTCTCCGCAGGAGAAGGAATTTGCGGGTTGAACAAACAGGGAAAAGTAACTTTTGTCAATCCTGCGGCGGTGAGAATGGCTGGGTGCGAATCGAAGCAATTGATCGATCGACCGCTTTATGAAAGCTTACACCGTGCACAGCAAGAATGCTCAAGGGCGATCGAGCAACTGTCACCTGCAACAGACATCAATTCAGGCTCTGAACTTGTCCCCCACTGCGCCGCACAGCAGGCGGGCAAACGGCTTCCGAACCGGGTAAGTTCTCAAATTTTAGCCACCTTGGAAGACGGAGAGGCGCGGCGCGTCACCGATGAGATTTTTTGGCGGCGAGACGGCAGCAGTTTTCCGGTTGAGTACGTTGTCGCTCCGATGCGAGAACAAGGCGAAATTATTGGAGCTGTAGTGACTTTTAAAGATATCACGGAGCAGCTTGCCGTCGAGCGCATGAAAGATGAATTCATCTCTGTTGTCAGCCACGAACTGCGGACGCCGATGACCTCGATTCACGGCGCCCTCGGCCTCCTCAACAGCGGCCTGCTGGACGCTTACCCCCAGAAAGCTAAGCGGATGCTGGAGATTGCTGTCAGTAATACTGACCGTTTGGTGCGCTTGGTCAACGACATCCTAGATTTAGAGCGGATGGAGTCGAGTTACAGCACTGCTATCAAACAAACTTGCAATGTGGCTGAGCTGATGTTGCAGGCGGCTGACGAGATGCAGGGAATGGCGAAGCCGGCGGGAGTTACTCTGTCGGTGAAGCCTGTGGGGGCGCAATTGCAAGCTGTTCCCGATCGGCTAATTCAAGCCTTGACAAATTTACTAAGTAATGCTATAAAATTTTCTCCCTCCGGCGCTACGGTTTGGCTGAGCGGGGAGTTGAGCCACAATCTGGATTTGGCAGAAAAAGCAGCCCACAAGTCGGTGTCGTCTCCGTCTTTGTTGTCTCCTGAGCCGGCCGCCGCGCCTCCGCATATGCCAGTTTCGAGCTCGTGGTACATCGTGATTTCTGTGAAAGACCAAGGGCGGGGTATTCCGCCAGACAAGCTGGAGATGGTCTTTGAACGCTTTCAACAAGTTGATGCTTCTGATTCTCGCCAGAAAGGAGGAACTGGTTTGGGGCTGGCTATTTGTCGCAGTATCGTGCAGCAGCACGGGGGGCGGATGTGGGTGGAGAGTGTTGTGGGGGAGGGCAGCACTTTTTTCATAAGTCTGCCACTTCTTGCGGGAGGGGCTGGCAACTGAAAGTTAATTTCTACTCTGGTGTAACCAAAGTTAATGATTTTGTGCAGATTGTTTGTCGATGACTCGATCAAACAATCTCAGCCTTTTCAGAAGTTTGGGGACTGCGGGCCAAAAGCACAATTTGAGATCGAAAAGCGGCTTTTTTTGGGTGGGATATTGTACGGCAACCGCGCCAGACGGTTAGGATGTTCTTAGGTGAAACCCTGTCGCTCAATGGTAACTTCCTTGTTCCTTGTTCCTTGTTCCTTCAACATTTGCTATACAGTTTTGAAATTTTACTGTAAAGTCCGATCGGGTAAGATAATTTGCTTTACAAAATATTCACATTTAACCTCTAATCTACGATCAGTTCTCATTCATAAAAAAATGTTAATTTTGACTGCCAAGCGCATCTTGGTTATTGACGATGCGGAAGATATTCGGGAAGTAGCTCAAGTCAGTCTTGAGCTCGTGGGGGGCTGGGAAGTCATGACAGCGAGTTCGGGCCGCGAGGGCGTTGCTAAGGCTCTTGCCGAACAGCCTGATGCGATTCTATTGGACGTGATGATGCCCGACCAAGACGGGCCTACTACTTTTCTACAGTTACAAGCTAATAATGCTACGCAGCACATTCCGGTAATTTTATTGACAGCTAAGGCTCTGGCTGGGGACAGGCGGATGTTCGCTGATTTGGGGGTGGTGAGCGTGATTGCTAAGCCTTTTGAACCGATGTTTTTGGCGGCTCAGGTCGCTGAGGCTTTGGGCTGGGAGCAAGAATAGATCGATCGCGCGCATTGAATTGTGCAGCTTTTCAAGCAGTAGTTTTGCAGGCAAAGAGAGTTAAAAAAACTTGGTTTCTTGGATATGGTTCCTTAGATCGAATTAGGGCGATCGGACAGGATATATGTAGCAATTTAGACCCCGCACCTTTGGTCCGGTCAGCTTAAGACTCAAAACCTCAGTCCGGTATCAGTTTCCACCCTATCGGTATTGGGGTGAAATTGATACCAATAGGGATGCCTAAGTCCCTATTGGTAGTGCGTCCATTTAACCGAATTCGGCCTCAGCCATGAACTCAGTATTCCTACTGATTTATCCGCGAAATATAAGCTGGCAGGATTATTTTACTTTTTGTAACAACTCACTCGTCTTCATAAGTTCTTCAGGTTTTAGTTTTATGTTTAAGCAGAACGTCAGGGATCGCTCCTGACTGTTGGCAGACACATTGGGAGAAGACGATTATGCCCTCAGCTTACATTTTGCTACTAATAGTTTCTCTGGCAGCAGTCTGGATTTACTGGCAAACCTCTCAAGATATTTTTGTTCTTGTGGCTTGGGCCGGGCTGGGTTGTTTTATTTGGGGTTTCTCTTGGGCTCCTTGGAGCGTTCAGCTTTTGATTGTGGTGTTACTCTTGGGCCTCCAAAAGTGCTACTTGCGCGACGCCCAAAGCTATGAGTGAAAAAAAATTTTTATTTTTGTGCCTGGAATTGAGATGTGCAGGCTTTCGTGAATCTCTCTAATGATTGGGTTATCGCTCCATATCTTCAAAAAAGGTTTAAAATATCATGAATAGTTGCCCTTGTTGCTCCTCTAAATTGCTCCGCCACGCTCGCCACAATCGCGTTTATTGGTTCTGCTCGCACTGCTGGCAGGAAATGCCGGATCTGTCGGAGATGATTTTACGTAACAGCGTGCGGAATCACAAACGCGATGGTTTGGTGAAGGTTGCGAGTTTGACTCCTAAATTGAGGATTTTTGATTCTGTAGAAATTGCTTAGTTTCCTGGAGTTAGTCTCGCGATAAATATTGAGACTGAAAAGATTTTTGTTTGTGCCCTCAGTGGGATTTTTGGATAAAAAATGCACTCATCCCCTTCCGTGTGAAGTGAAGGGGACTTATTAGCGGGGGGGATGAGTGCACTTGTGATGGGGTCGATCGACTGAATTTCAGCTATTGTGTGCAGAAGAGCTGATTACATCAAACCGATTTGAGAGAGAATGCCTTGACCGGTGATGTATTCGGTAGCGAGGCCGATAACGAAGCCCAACATTGCCAAACGGCCGTTCCAGGTTTCAGCAAACTCAGTGAAGCCAACTTTTGCGTCTTTGTTTTCCATGACCATAAACCTCGTTTAATTTCAACCTTATGTAACTAAACTTAACACAGCAGTATAAAGTTTGCAACATATTTTTACATTTACTGTTCAAATGCCGGAGATAAGCCATTAATCTAGCGTGAATTAGCAGAGAATGATGGACTATTTACGCTATATCTAGCGTTTTTGTGTAATTCCTATGCAAGTAGAGAGTAGCAGGGGTATTTGTGTCAGATCAACTCAAAAAATTAAATTAGATTACCCCTTGACATCTAAGAGTTAAGGTGCCAGTATCAAAACAATACAGCTCAGATAGACACCCGCATTCAAAAGCAAAAAGTGTCGGTTAAGTCGTCTCAGCGGTAGGATGTGCAGATTTCGGGTAAGCGTCCTAAAGCCCCGTTGATATAGACATTCAAGTTAATGTCGTTTCAACTGGAATAAATAGGTCAGTTGGCACGACATTTGTTTGAATTTCTATATCAACGGGTTTTTAGGACGCCTGTCCGAAATCTGCATATCCTATCGCTGAGACGCTAACCAAGCAAGTACATACTAAATTAATAGTGTGTAAGTCAAGAGTTTTGTTAAATGGGAAATGTCCCTCTTGAGCAAACTCAAAAACAATACTTCTTTGGTTAGATGCTTAATTTATTGATGCTGTCCTGCAAACCTAGTTTTAGGACACAGAAAAATGACGAACCATCATTCAATCATTGGCAAACAGACCAAGCAGTCTCAGGCTTTAGTTTCTATTTACGTCGATCTTCAGAATGCAAACTCTATTAAACATCTAGGTAGTCTATTGCTAGAATTTGCCAAATTTCAGGGGAGCTTAATTGACGCAAAAGTCTACTACAATTCACTCTGTCCCGATCAAGTCTCTGCAAAAGACAAGCTACAAAACGTTGGTTTTAAATGTATCGATGTTCCCTGTCCTCTAAAAAATAGTGCAGATAATCAATTGATAGCTGACTGTCTTGAGGATATTGACAGCAATCAGTCTCCCGATACAGTTATCCTTTTATCAGGAGATGGGGACTTTATAAAATTGGTTCGCAACCTGCAAAAATTGGACAAAAAAGTTATAGTCTTTGCTGAGCAAGGTCAGATCAAACAAAGGCTGAAAGAACTTGTGGGTAGTGACTTCCACTTTCTGGATGAATTGCCTAGCTTGGTAGCGTCCAAGACTCAGCAGCAGATACAAAATATTCAGTGTCAACTCACTTACAGTGAGGCAGTTGAGTATTTGATGGAAGCTATAAAAACAGCATTAAGCAAAGGGAAGGGTACAGGATTAGGTTTTATTAACAACCTAATGTTGCAGCTTTTTCCCAAGTATCAGGGAGTAACTTTTGTCTACCAACATCAGGGAAAAACATTTTCACGCTTTAGCGAGTTGGTTAAGGCTGCCGTGAAAGATGGAAAAATCCGATTGCAGGATCAGCAATTGTTTGTAATAGAAGCAGACAGATTATCTGCATAAAGTTGCACAGTCCGCCAGGGAATGAATTCCCTGGCTCATAGCTAAAGTCGGTTGAAACCGACTGAATTACCGTTAAAAAAGACACAATCTTCAGTCCTCTTCAGAGGACTTTAGCTATGAGCCAGGGGTTTTAACCCCTGGCGGACTGGCGGACTAACGGACTAACGGACTAATAGTATAACGGCCAAATATCTGTTAAAAATTACCCCGCCGCAGATAGCAAAAATCCAGTTTATTTGATAAACTAGATTCTCCAAACCTACCGCTATCTGCGGCTCTTTCATGTCCACCTAATAACACCCAACTCCAAAAAAAGAATAAACATTCCCACCTCCCATGCAATTAACTAATCCAACAAAAGAAATACAAATGACCCTTCCCGAATTCAAAAATGAAAAACTGCTGCGCCAAGCACTAACCCATCGTTCCTACGTCAACGAAAACCCCACATTCCGCGAAGAAGACAACGAACGCTTAGAATTTCTTGGCGATGCTTTGCTCACTTTTCTCAGCGGCGAATATCTCTATCAGCGTCATCCTGAAATGGGAGAAGACCAACTGACTCGCCGACGTTCTGCATTAGTAGATGAAAAACAATTAGCCAGATTTGCTACTGAAATCAATTTAGATTTAAAAATGCGGCTGGGAAAAGGAGCTTATCGAGAAGGTGGGATTACTAATCCCAATTTGCTCAGCAGCACTTTTGAAGCATTTATTGGCGCTTACTATCTCGATACGCAAGATATGGACAAAGTTAGCCAGTTTGTGTGGCAAATGTTTGATTCGGTTCCCGAAAATGTGGTCGAAACTCGATCGACTGTAGACTCGAAAAATCGCTTTCAGGAATGGGTACAAGCCAATGGTGACACGACTCCCCCCAAATACGTGACAGTCCAAGCAGGAGGCACACCCCACAAGCCGGAATTTCTCGCTAAAGTTTATGTTGCAGAGAAACTCTATGGAGAAGGTAAAGGCAAAAGCAAAAAAGATGCTGAGAAAAATGCGGCTGAAGATGCGCTAGCAAAGCTGAAAAAACGCGGACTGATCTAAACTTGAAAACATCGGTAAAAACTACTAGCTTTTTTGTGCGATTCGGGCGTTGGCGAAGCTCTCGAAGACGATCGCCCGAATTGATGGCCAGAGCACACAATGGGCTATAATCAGGACTTGTGCAAGTGTTACCTCCGTCGATCGAGGGTTGCAATGGCAGAAATTCGTTGACGAGTACCCCAGTGTCGATCGTAATTTTGGGAAATATCAGAGCAATTCATGTCTACTCAAAACCAGACTACCCTAACTGTTGAAGAAGCACAGCAAATCCTCAAAGATTTCACTTGTCTGGATATGCAATCTGTAGCCTTGCCGCTGGAAAAAAAGGCACTCCGTCAAGCGATTTTGCTGGTAGCAAGTTTGTCGGATTATCAAATGTTGGGAGTGTGCGCTTCTTCGACGGATGAGGGGTTTTTAGCTTTAGAAGCTTATTTAAAAGCTTTGGGATATCAAGCTGTTTTAGATCCCAATGCTGTCTCGACCTTTGCGGGTTCGGTTTATATTAAGTTCAATACTTTGAAGGGGTCGTATTATGTTGACGGCTATCCCGGAACTTACCGGGGCGTTTTGATTTCGTGTCAATCTTCCTCAGAAGATGGAGTTAGTGGAACTTACGGTCATTTACCTCTCGATTTATTTGTTGATTAATTTGTCAGTAGTCAGTAGTCCGTAGTCAGTAGTCATTAGTCATTAGTCATTAGTCAGTAGTCATTAGTCAGTAGTCAGTAGTCAGTAGTCATTAGTCAGTAGTCAGTAGTCAGTAGTCAGTCGATCGATTAAATTGAATCAAAAACCGACTGAAAGCATCCAGGATACAAGCCCCCGGATTCATCCGTGGGGTCAATGCTTCAATCTAAAATTTAAAATCTAAAATCTAAAATCGATTGACTGATGCACCTTACTAAGCTGTAGGGTGCGTCAGCCGATCGCCCTTCGATTCAGTCGAATCAAACAGCGACTGACGCACCTTACTAAGATTAACCCTTACCAACGATCAATTCTGCATCTGGTGCCGGTGCGGTTTCTTCCGGCGGCAATCCCAAAATATCGCTGTACAAGTTGATGTATTTCCGGGCCGAAATATCCCAGCTAAAATCTTCTCTCATGCCGCGCTGTTGCAGTTCTCTCCACTTATCTTTGTAGCGGAAACCTTCCCAAGTTCTGATCATGCAGGTGAACAAGTCGAGGGGTTCGTAGCGATCGAAACAGTAACCAGTACCGGTATTGTCGATCGGGTTGTTGTGGGAAACGGTATCGACTAAACCGCCGGTGCGACGAACCATTGGCACGCACCCGTAGCGGAGGGCGAGCATTTGGCTGATGCCGCAGGGCTCGAAACGGCTGGGCATCAGGAAGCTGTCGCAGCCTGCGTAAACGCGCCGGGAAAGGGCCTCGTTGTAAAGTAGTTGGGTGGACATCCTACCGGGATAGCGGGCTGTCATTTGCCAGAGTTGGGTTTCGTAGTAGCGATCGCCCGTTCCGAGTACAATAAATTGAGCGTCGGTATAGGCCATGAACAGATCGAGCATTTGAATTATCAAATCCAATCCCTTCTGTTCTACCAGCCTTGTCACCATCCCGATCAAAAAGGCATTTTTATTCACTTCCAAACCGACTTCTTCTTGCAGCGCAATTTTATTAGCGGGGCGCTTTTCAATAGTATCAACACTAAATTGTTGATGGAGGTACTTGTCAGTTGCTGGGTTGTAAGATTCTGTATCAATTCCGTTCAAAATGCCCGATACTTTACCGCCGATGTAAGACAGCAAACCTTCCAAAGTTTCCCCATAAGCTGGGGTTTTGATTTGCTCGGCGTAAGTCGGCGAAACTGTATTTACTCGATCGGCAAACTGTACTGCAGCAGCCATTGTATTGTGACCTTGCATATACCAAGGACACCAAGTCATCTGCTCCAAACGCCAGCGCCACGGCCCTTGATAAGCTAAATTGTGAATAGTAAAAACCGTGCTGATATCGGGATCTTGGCTCATCCAAACAGGTATCATCCCCGTATGCCAGTCGTGACAGTGGATAATTTGGGGCTTCCAATGATTCCAGGCAAATTCAGCCGCAGCATTGGCAAAGAAAGTGAACCTCCAATCTTCATCTACACCGCCGTAAACGCGGCGCGGTAAGAAAGATGGATGTTGTAATAAGTATAAAGGTACATCGGTTCCCGGCAAAACAGTTTCAAACACCGAGAAGCTTTGGAACATGGCAGATCCATCCCAAACAGGTTTTTTGGGAACGTCCATTTTGTCGGGGACGAAACCGTAGTAGGGCATGAAGATGCGGACATCGTGGCCCATGCGCCGCAGAAATTTCGGCAAAGCGCCGACGACATCGCCCATACCGCCCACTTTGGCGAGGGGTGATGCTTCGGCGGATACAAATAAAATACGCATTATTTTTTTGTGTTCCTTGAGATTGTTACTCTAGAGTGAAATACCTAGCACTGACCTTCGGTCAGCGTGTAGGCTTCGTGTATCATCTGCCGTTGCTCTGTTAGGTATCTCATTACTGAGATTCGTCACTGAAGACGATCCGAGTCTGACACTGCATCTCTAGCTTTGCAGCCTTTATCCCTTCGTAGGGAACCCACGCAGAAGTCCTGTTTCCCAAGACCAAAAACTGTTTTCGTACAACAAACATGGTTTATATTTTACGGTAGGGCATTACCTTGCCAACCAGCGGTCTGTTTTTTCCCCCTTTCTCTCGCAGTTATCCTTGGTAAGCATACTATAGCTACTGTGACCTGTTGTTTGCAGTCGAGTGGGTGGGTCGCAACCACTTATATCTTACAAGTTTTTTTGCTAGAGAAACAGTAAATTGTCGCTCTTTTTCATATACCTTGCGAAAGCTTATATCCCAACGCCCAATTGAGTACAATTACAGCGTGGGACTTACGCCAATTGAGTTAAGGAAATAGCGATCGCCTTTTCCATCCCCTCTCAGAAAAAGGGCCATCGCCCGAATCACATATTACGGATAACTCCCGACTAATTCTGAGAATTGTCCTCAATAGTCTCCTCAAATCCCGCTAGAAAATCATCCAAAGCTTCAGAGGCGATCGCCAAATTAATACTGTCGGCATCTTCCAATCCCCACGTATTCACACCAACCACTTGACCAGCCATATTAATCAACGGGCCGCCGGAATTTCCCGGATTAATCGCCGCATCAGTTTGCAACACCTTCACTTCAGCAAAATCATCTTCTTCATCGTCGCCTTCTTCATATTCCTCTGGTTCGCGAATTGCACTCACAATACCTTGAGTTACAGTTGAAGCAAACTGCCCCAAAGGATTGCCCACAGCAATTACTCGATCGCCCACTTTCACATCCAAAGACAACTCTAGGGGAGGATATTCTTGGGGAGAGTCCACTTGTTCCCCTGTGTTCGGGTCGAAGGTAAAATCGCTAATTAAGAGTAATGCTAAATCTTCTTCGGCATTACCAGTAAACACCACCTCTGCCAATCTCAATTTTCCGTCATGAGTTTCCACTAAAACCTGTTCGATTTCATCTTCTTCATAGAAGTAATCTTCATCGGCAATATCTTCTACAACGTGATAGTTCGTGACAATTATGTCCGGCGATACAAAGAACCCGCTTCCTGAAGAAATCTCTTCTTCTGTATCCCAATCCATGACGTAAATTGAAACTACGGACGGCAAGACTTGCTCGACTACATCCGAAAAACTTCCGGCTTGAGTTTTGAACTCTTTCAATTGCTTCTGCAAAGCTTGTTGGTCTGCTTGCATTTTGCTATAGAGTTGCTGAACCTTTTTCACTTCCAGCTTTAATTGAGTTTCTCTAGCGCTCATAGTGGGCTTTTACCTGAAATAAATTGCTGATTAATTTTGGATGTTTGATTGTAGATTTTGGATGGAGAGGTTAAGAACTCTAGGACTTACGAAAAAAAACCGGTTTTTACCATAAATCTTGGGCTATACAGCGAGACTTACATCAGAAACCGGGTTGCTTAACACCCGTGCGGAGCGTCCTAAATTAGTCAGATATTTTTGAAATCTATCCCGCAAGCCCTACTTAAAATCCCATCAAAAATCTACAATCAGACTGCTACTCTACCTGTTTTGCCAAAGCAAACCGCCTGTTATTTTTATTCTACAAAAGGCGATATATCGCGTCTAAAAGCATTGACAAAGAGATGCGGATCGGTTTTAGGAACCACGTTGAACTTCGACAAATATTTCCTCCAAAATTGCACTAGCACCCTGTTGGCGCAGGCGGTGAGCGAGGTCAATTCCGATCATTTCAGCAGTCTCGGCGGCGCCGGAAACACTATCTTTGACGAATCGCTGGCCGTCGAGACTCGATACCATTCCGGTTAAGGTTAATTGACCGTTTTCTATTTTGGTATTGACGCCGATCGGCACTTGACAGCCGCCTTCTAATTCCCGCAGAAATGCGCGTTCAGCATAACATCTTTGGGCGGTTTCCGAGTGTTCGAGAGCTTTAATCAGTGCCATGATTTCTGTGTCTCCGGCGCGGCATTCGATGCCCAAAGCACCTTGTCCGACGGCGTGAAGGGAGATTTCAGCAGGGATAATTTGGTGGATGCGATCGCCCATTCCCAATCTTTCGAGGCCGGCAACTGCTAAAATAATCGCGTCGTAACCGCCCTCATCTAATTTAGCGAGTCGAGTATTGAGATTGCCGCGAATATCTTTAAATTCAAAATGAGGGAAATGATGCCGCAGTTGAGCCAGTCGCCGCAGAGAAGAAGTCCCGATTACTGAACCTTCTGGGAGGGTGTCGAGTTGCTTGTCTTTGTGCTTGGAGTGAACTACCAGGGCGTCAGCGGGATTTTCCCGTTCGGTGACGCATCCTAAAATTAAACCTTCGGGCAAATTGGTAGGCAAATCTTTGAGGGAATGAACGGCAAAGTCCGTTTCATTGTTAATCATTCCCGTTTCTAATTCTTTGGTGAAAAGTCCTTTATCGCCAATTTTAGCGAGGGCGACATCAAGAATTATGTCCCCTTGGGTGGACATGGTGTGGACTTCAAAAGTGTGTTGCGGGAAGTGTTTCTGTAGCTGTTCTTGCACCCAGTGGGTTTGCACGAGAGCGAGTTGGCTTTTGCGGGAACCGATGCGAACGGTTCGGGAAGGGGCAGATGTGGTTGGGGACATAAGATCGATCGGAGGATAGCTTGAAATCAGCCAATATATTCACCTGATCTAGCGTACCGCAGGTGGGGACTTTAATTGCTGGTTGGGATAATTCGGGCGATAAAAGAGAAATACCAGATTTTGACCGCCTGTTTGAAAAAAGGATGCAACGGTAGGCAAGCTCCAAACCTTTACATAATAAGCCATTGCCAATCTAAAATCTAAAATCTAAAATCTAAAATGGTAGGACTGCCCGTAGCAGTGATTCCTGATGATGTTTCCCATCTAGCATTGGGCGTCGCTGGCACGGGGGCGATCGACATTCTGAAGCAAAGCCTGCGGGCGATGTAAGATTTACCTAGGGTCGAGCCGGATGAACCTGCTTGACATGAGGAGTTAGCTTAGCTGCTGCGAGAAAGAATTAGCTCAAAGGTTGCGAGATTTGGGGATAGAAATGTAGTTGCGAGGGGAAAAGGGCGATCGAAGTTGCGATCGTACTTCTAAAGCCACCAAATAGCTTACCATCAAAAGTGAATTTGTCAAATTACTAAAATCCTAAAACTATGAAAAGTGCTCTTGAAGTAGCTCGTTACTTTTTATGTCGTGTCGATCGAGAAGCAGGCGATACCATTTCTCCTCTGAAACTGCAAAAGCTCGTCTATTATGCACAAGCTTGGAGTTTAGTCTTTAGAAGCCAGCCGCTATTTGATCAAGATATTGAAGCTTGGGTTTCCGGCCCCATTGTCCGCGATGTTTGGGATGAGTACAAAGCTTACAAATATAGCGATATTCCCGCTCCCGATAATTTTGAAGAAGAATTTGATGAAGATGAAATCGAGGTTCTCGAAGAAGTTTGGAATGCTTATGGAGAATTAAGTGCTAAACATCTTGCAGAATTGACCCAATCAGAGACACCTTGGCTCAACGCTCGCCAGGGATTAGAACCTGCCGAAACATCAACTAAAATCATCTCCCGCGAGGATATGAAATCCTGCTATGCACCTTTGGTGGAGGCGTAAGTGGGGAAAAAAAGTCAAATACCCAAGCCATCTCAAAAAAAGCAAGCAAGCAGAATTCCAGAGCAAGCAACTCAGTTAAATCGACCAAGCAGTACAGATGATGAGCATCCTAGCTTCAGATTTACCTATGCAGATAAAAATCGTTGGCTTTTGTCTGACTGGACATCATCAGAAATCAATGACCTAATTGAAGGACTAAAGAAAATTGAGAAATATACTTGGGGTCAAATCAAAGGTCACGGCTCAAAAAAACGAGGTGAATCAGTGGGAACTGGTTATAAGTTGATTAACATTCATCCGACTTTGCCGGACAATATGCCTGAAGATGAGAGGTTATCCGAAATGCGAATTGATGAGAAAAAACGGATATTTTGGTTTCGCGTTCAATCTGTTTACTACATCATTTGGTTTGACCGCGACCATTCAGTTTGTCCAGAATAAAGTTTATGAGGAGTGAAAAGGTCGATTCCTTACCATGCCGGAACGCACGCGCGTTCGGGATAGCTTCGCTCGCGCGTACCTTTGCCATTTCTCACCCAAATTTAACGTTGGCCTGCTTGAAGTGCAGAATTTGCTATCTGGACAACTTCTTGCTGCCGTGCGTTTTTCCTTGTGACTCGGTACAGTACCCCCAGCCTTTGCCACTCAACAAAAGCAGTGCAGTAAGCACCGCAATTATTGAAATAAATCCCCCTGAATCCGCCCGCCAATTCAACGCTTCTGTAAGTATCCTGCGGCAATCGCGAAGGAGGCGAAAACGGTTCATTTCTTTTAGCTTCGATTGTGCCGAAATAACAGGCTCCCGCGCGGCATCCTTTGCCTAAATACATTCCCACAATGTAACCGTGGGAACCTGCTTGCACATCAAAATCAAGTTGCTGAATGTCAGGTAAAGGAAGTCTACTCGGAAGAAAAACAGGCACTCGCGTTTTGCCTTTGATTTGTCTAAAGATGTTACTCGCAGGAAAACGACTGTTAGCTTGGTTCGCACCTGAGTTATCGGGGATGGGGGGCAACTTTTGCACAAAATTCCTCCACTGCACAACTCTATTTTTAGCAATGTTAAAAGTGGGAATAGAGTATTTTTCTAGCGCAAAAGAAGGGCGACCGTTTGTCAGGTTGAAGTTGCGGCGAATCACTGTAATTTCGGGTTTGCCTAAGCCGTAAGCTGTGGCTATGGAACGGGCGAGATTGCAGCTAATTTTGAAGCGTCCCATCTCAATACTGCCATTTTCCGCTTGATAAGACCAAGTGTAACCCTCAGAAGCACGATCGCGATCGCACAGAAAATGAGAAATCTCAAACATCTTGGCAATATGAACATCGTACAACCGCAACTTGCGGCTGCCGGCAGATTTTGCAGTGTTGCGATCGGGCACAATAAATTGTATCGGTTGCCAGCTATCTTCAGGGGAATAATTAAACCAGCGGATTTCTGTAATCGGGAGTTCAGTCCTTGCTAACGCTGAGTTTGGTGTCAAAGGTGCGATGGTAAAAGCAGTCACCACACAAGCAAAAATCGCCGCAAATAGCCATCTTCCCCTCATCCTGATTTCCCCCTAAGTAGGTCAGCGCAAAAAAACCATAGCATCTTGTAAGAGGCGAGTGCGAGTTAATATCTCTCATACAAATCTCTCATACAATAACGGTAAGGTGTGCCGTACACACCCTACAGATAGAAGTTGTGCGTCCCCGACTACAAAACTTAACGCTTCCGAGCTAGAATAGCAGAATTTGCTATTAAAATTAAATCAGATTCTCGTCCGTTCTTAAGGGCTACGGTATACATAAAACCCCGATTTTTCCACTCAAGAGTTGCTGTGCAGTAAGCCCCGCAACCATTGTGAAAAACTCCTTTCACTCGGTCAGCCAGTTGAACATTTTTTAAAGTCTTAGTTACCCCTTCTACTTTAGTAGAAAACTCACCGCCTTTCTGACCTCGAATTTCCCCAAAAGAGCAAGCTCCCGCACCTCGGCAATCTGCTGTATACTCCATAGAAATAGTATAGCTGTCCACTTCCGCTTGGCTTTGATAGTAAAGCTTCTGCGAAATAGGAAGCCGACTGGGGAGGAAAATTGGTACTTGTGTTTTGCCTTTTAACTTTTGCAAAATTTGACTTACCGGAACAACAGTACCCGCTACAGCAACAGATTTTGTTTCCGGCGGTAGCTGCGACAATTCGCACGCACCAAAAACTCGCGATACAGGTACTAAAGCAGTCAATACACACGCCGAAGTCGCCAAAAGTAATAATTTATTGTTCACTGTGTTTTTCCCTGATGTCGAAACAGTCCTGTTTTTCGGTGAAGCACATTCACCTATTTACAACGATACTCGAAAATACCAAACTCCCAATAGGCATTCCGCAAAAAAGCAACTTTAACTTTTTTTTTACAAATTCCCTAAAATATGCAGTTACAGATAAAATAGAAAAGGCGACAATTTTAGGAATAGAACGTGGAACTACAAGAGTATTTACGTCAGCACGGATTGGAAACTTTGTCCGAAACTTATCATATCAAAGTTACCCGCCACCGCCAATATCCCGATTTAGTCTGTCTGAAATACTCGCAGATAGAATCTCCCCTGGGCGAAAAAATAGTCCAGCAATGCCGAGGCATTATTTTAGATTCATCTCAAGATTGGCAGATAGTTTCTTATCCCTACGACAAATTTTTTAATTACGGGGAAGGGCACGCCGCTGCAATTGATTGGAGTCATGCCAAAGTTTATGAAAAACTAGACGGTTCTCTGACTGTACTGTATTTTTACAAGGGAGAATGGAGAGTGCAATCTAGCGGCACTCCCGACGCCGCCGGCGAAGTTAACGGTTTTGGATTCAGCTTTGCCGAACTTTTTTGGAAAGTTTGGCAAGAATTGGGATATCAATTGCCACAAGAAACCGACCAGTGTTTTATCTTTGAGTTGATGACGCCTTACAATAGAATAGTTGTCCAGCAACAAAACAATCAAATCGTGCTGCACGGGGTTCGCAACACTCAAACGCTACTAGAAACCGATCCGAGTATTTGGGCACATAAATACGGATGGGAATTGGTCGCATCCTATCCTTTAACTAGCTGGAAAGAAGTTATCGAAGCGGCTCAACATTTAGATCCGATGAACTCGGAAGGGTATATTATCTGCGACGCTAACTTCAACCGAGTTAAAGTTAAGTCTCCGCAATATGTCGCTATTTCTCATCTCCGCGAAGGATTCTCGACCCGCCGCATGATAGAAATTGTTTTAACTAATGAAGGAGAAGAGTTTTTAGCTTATTTTCCTGAGTGGAGTGAGTTGTATCAACAAGTTAAGGACAAATATCAATCTTTGGTTGGAGAAATCGAGGAAGCTTACCGACAGCACGAACATATCGAAGTTCAGAAAGATTTTGCATTAGCTGTGAAACATTTGCCCTATTCCGGGATTTTGTTTTCTTTGCGGGCCCGAAGAGTTGCGGGAGTGAAAGAAGCTCTCCGTGATGTTACTATTCATAAAATAGAAGAGTTATTGGGTTTAGATTACATCCATTTAGGTTTGTAGAAGAAGGAAGGCACGACACGGATACACGGATTAATTATCGAGCGTGAGGCAGATGTTGAAGGAAGAGGGAAGTTCGGCAACGGATTATGTAACGGATGTAACGGATGGAATGAAGAGGTAAGCTGTTGCGCGTTTAAATTGCATATTCTGGACGGGCTAGAAGCCCATCCCACAATAATTTGAGTGATTTTTGACACACAATTTAAATGGAGAACAGCTTAAGTATTTAAACAATGCCCAATGCCCAATGCCCAATGCCCAATTACCAATTGCCAATTACCAATTGCCATGAAAAGAGTTATTGTACTTGTCGGTTTACCTGCTTCGGGAAAATCTCAATTTGCTAGGGAATTGCTGCTGTCTGAACCTGCCAAGTGGGTGCGTAGCAATAAAGATATGCTCAGAGAAATGGCTCACGCTTCTCATTGGTCGCCTGCAAATGAAAAGTTTATTTTGCAGTTGAGAGATACGATTATTTTGATGGCTTTGGAAAGCGGCAAGCACGTCATTGTAGATGATACTAATTTTGGCCCGCACATCGAGCATATCAAGGAGTTGGTTAAAGGTAAAGCCCTTGTCGAAGTTAATGATTCTTTCCTGCAAGTTCCGGTTGAGGAATGTATTAAACGGGATTTGAAAAGACTTAATTCGGTGGGCAAAGATGTGATTATGAAGATGTACAATAAGTACGTGCGGGTTCCCGTTGTGCCGCCGGAATATAACCCGGATTTGCCGGATGCAATTATTGTTGATATGGACGGTACGCTGGCACTTCTCAATGGCAGAAATCCTTTTGATGCTTCGACGTGCGATCGCGATTTGCCCAATCAGCCCGTCTTAGATACCGTTCGCAAGTGGCAGTCGAGCGTTAATATTATTGTAGTGTCGGGCCGCACAGATGATTGTCAGCCTCAAACTGAGAAATGGTTGCAGCAGTACGAGGTTAATTATGCCGCTCTTTATCTGCGGAAAACTGGAGATATGAGGAAGGATGCGATTATGAAGGAAGAGTTGTATCGGCAGCATATTGCAGGGAAATATAATGTTAAGTTTGTCTTGGACGATCGCCAGCAAGTTGTTGATATGTGGAGAGGCTTGGGATTGACGGTATTCCAAGTAGATGAAGGGGATTTTTAAGGCAGGGTTTGTTTGACAATTGTCCCATGCCTAATGCTATAATCAAAGTAACATTACAAAAAATTTTGTTATGATAGCCATTCCCCAAGCACCCCAAAAAATGACGGTTGAGGAATACCTAGAATGGGAAGCTCAACAAGAGATTCGCCACGAATATGTCAACGGCGAAGTTTTTGCCATGACGGGCAGTACAATTCCCCATAACGATCTTGCACTTAACTTTTACAGGAACTTGTACCCACATCTGCGTTCCAGAGGCTGTCGGATCAACGTGTCAGATGTGAAATTGCAAGTCAGTTTTCAAAGCCGTTACTACTACCCTGATGTGATAGTCAGTTGCGATTCAGAAGACATTAATTCGCGCAATTTTATTCAGAACCCTAAAATTATTGTGGAAGTTCTTTCTCCCAGTACAAGTGCTAAAGATCGGGATGAAAAATTCACTTGTTACCTAAAAATTCCGACTTTGCAAGAGTATATCTTGATTGATTCACAAAAGATTTTTGTTGAGCGTTACTGTCGGGGAGAGGGCAGAATGTGGCTGTACTATTCTTACACTGCTGGGGAGATTATCACTTTATCAAGCATTGAGGTTGATTTGCCGATCGCACTTTTGTATGAAGGTGTTGGATTTGAAACAGAAACAGAAACGTAAATGGGAATATTGAAAACCGCAATCTCTGTAGGGGCGGGTTCACCGAAATCTTTAACACAAATCAAACAATCTGATAAACCCGCCCTCCAACGCCCAATTTTACATCAACATTTGATTCAATAAATTAATGGTAAATTTGTATTTTCTATCGGGTGGGGGCGGGTTTAGGAGATTATTAATTTTTTCCATAGATGGTTGGTGAACCCGCCCCTTGTATCTTAAAAGAGTCAGTCAGGCGACCGAGCTGTCACTCAGGCGATCGAGCTG